>SKHH01000287.1 GCA_007117055.1 Lishizhenia sp.
ACATCGGCACCTGTTTTATCTACAGCTTCCTGAACAGAGTTAAAAACGGGGCGGTCTAAGTGTGTTTGACCTCCTTTTCCTGGAGTAACACCACCTACAACATTTGTACCGTATTCAATCATTTGACCAGCATGGAAAGTACCTTCACCTCCCGTAAATCCTTGTACGATTACTTTTGAATCTTTATTCACTAATACGCTCATAATTGCGAAATTTATTTCTTTTTAAAATTGCTGTCCAAAAATAGGCTTTTACCTGCGGAATGACAAGTATTTTTTTAAGAAAAGCAAAACTTGTAGTATTTAAAGTAGTGTATTTTGGATTAATCGCTTTTGTTTTATTTCGTTCTTTTAAAGTAGAGAGTTATGAAAAAGTTCGCCTGATTTCTTCAAATTTTTTTCGTTGAACTACTCTAAGTTGTGCTAGATCTTTAGGGATTTCTCTTTTCCATCTTTTATGAGACCATAGCCAATATTCGGGAGCTTCTTGAATAATTTCTTCCAGTAGTTTGGTATGTCTTTCCGTTATTTCTCCCCACGCCATTTTTCTGGGAGTTTTGGTAATGAGTTGTAAGTGCATTTTATAATGTCCTCTTTTTACTTTCTTTGTGTGAAAAAATACGACTGCATGATCAAATTTATTGGCCAACATTTCCGTTCCAAACAATACTGCTGTGGGTTGGTTTAAAAAATCCATCCAGTAAGACTTACTAGACTCTCCCGGACTTTGATCTGATAGTGTAAGTGTAGCAATTGGACAGGAAGTTTTAGCGAAGTATTCTCTAACATTTTTCGAATTAACAATGTCCATTCCAAATCGTGCTCTTCGTGCATTGATTTTTTTGTCCCAAAACTTATTGCTCAGTGGTGTTCCAATTCCAACTGCTTTATGACGGAAAAGTAATTGTTGCGAGGTAATCAACCACTCCCAATTGTTATAATGTCCGGATACAAGAACCACACTTTTATTTGCTTTATATAAGTCGTCCATGATCTCTGGATTAATAACTTGAAAGCGTTTATTTAATTCAGATTCTGAAACACTTAAGTTTTTTACACCTTCAGCCAATAAATCAGTGAAATGACGAAGGTAGTCTCGTTCTATGATACGTAATTCACGTGTTGTTTTTGAAGGAAATGACCGCTCTAAATTACCACGAATAACATTTCTCCTGTACGGAAAAACAAAGCGTAGGATTAGGTATAACACATCAGTAAATAAGTATAAAACCCTCATAGGAAGAAAGGATGAAGGATAAATAATTAGATAATAAAGGAGTTTACTGAACATGTATACAAAGCTAATTATTTTATTTGTACTATAATTGTAACTGAAGGTGTGAAAAATTTATTCAACCTCAAGTTGTTTTTTTTGGTTGCATGGAGAAAAATGGAGTAAGCTATAAGAATTATGTACACTTTATTATTGGCGTATTTGTCCTGGTTTTAGGGCTTTATTTTGCTGTGAATTATTTGTTGTTCAGTGCCTTATGTCTAACTTTTACTATGGTGTATTGGTGGATTACACAACCAGTTCCGTTATACTTGACGGCCTTGCTTCCAATCCTCGTTGGTCCAATGTCGGGCGTTATTTCAGATACGGAGCTAGCTCAAGCGTATGGAAACAAAATGATTTTTTTATTCTTAGGAGGATTTATTTTAGCTATAGGTATTGAAAAGCAGAAACTACATCGTTATTTTGCGGAGCTGATCATTGACAAAATAGGAAATACTCCATTTAAAATTATGTTAGGATTTGTACTCACTACAGCATTTCTAAGTATGTGGATTTCTAATACAGCTACAGCATTGATGATGCTTCCTATGGCATTGGCGGTAAACCAATCTATTCCTAGGTTTAGAGAAAAGAAGCGATTTACTATAGCGTTACTTTTGTCTATAGCTTACGCAGCAAATATTGGAGGTATCGCAACGCTAATCGGAACACCTCCTAATGTTCAAATGGCTGGAATTATGGCGGAATCTTATGATTATACAATTCAGTTTTTTGATTGGTTTATTTTCGCTTTTCCATTAATGTTAAGTTTACTCCTTGTTCTTGTAAGTGTATTGTATTTTCTGTTTCTTAGAAAGATCCATTTTGAAGTGAGTATTCCTAAGCATAAGAAATTAAATAGTGCGCAGAAAAGAGTATTGTCTGTCTTTAGTATTGTGGTGTTTTTATGGGTTTTTGCTCAACCTATACAGTCTATTTTTGATCTAAAGTTTAGCGATACTGCTGTGGCAATATTAGGAGCTTTTTTACTTTTTATTGTTCCTGAAAATAAAAAGCAACATAAAGCATTATTGGTATGGGAAGATTTAAAAAGAATGCCTTGGGGTATTTTATTTCTTTTCGGTGGAGGGCTTGCTCTTGCTAAAATATTATCAAACGCGGAAGCAATAGCTTATGGTGTGTCTATTTTAACATCCTACACTGGAGTTGCTGTTTTTCTGTTGTTCTTGATTATTTTCTTTTTAGTAGTGTTTTCAACGGAATTAATGTCAAATCTTGCTTTAGTTAGTTTGGTTATACCACTTATGGCGGAGTTTGCCATGGTGAATGATTTACCCGTGTTTGGAATAGTAGCAGGGATTGCTATTTCTTCTAGTTGCGCTTTTATGCTTCCGGTGGCTACACCTCCAAATGCAATCGTTTTCGGAGCTAATGTAATTCCGGTTTCCACCATGATGAAAGTTGGATTCGTATTAAATATTTTTTCGGTGTTACTCATCACACTTGGGGTATATCTATTTTCCATTTAGTTTATATCTTTACCGAAAATTAAAATACTGTTTATGTCAGACGATAAAAAAGTTATTTTTTCCATGCATAAGGTGAATAAATCAACACCTGCAGGGAAGCAAATTATTAAGGATATTTCACTCTCGTTTTTTTATGGAGCAAAAATTGGAATTATTGGTCTAAATGGTTCGGGTAAATCCACAGTAATGAAAATCATTGCAGGAATTGATAAAAATTATCGAGGTGATGTAAGTTTTGCTGATGGATATTCTGTAGGTTATCTTCCTCAAGAGCCTGAATTAGATCCTACTAAAACGGTGAAAGAAATCGTAATGGAAGGAGCGCAAGAAACGGTAGATATTCTAAAAGAATATGAGGAAATAAATAACTCTTTCATGGACGAAGAGATTATGAATGATCCTGATAAAATGGATAAGTTAATCGCTCGTCAAGGAGAAGTCCAAGATAAGATCGATGCGCTCAACGCATGGGAATTAGACAGTAAATTAGAAAGAGCAATGGATGCGCTGC
>SKHH01000145.1 GCA_007117055.1 Lishizhenia sp.
TTCAAGAATTAAACCTTGTCGATTGGACGCCATTTAAAATGGGACGTTTAGCTGGAGCTTCGGCGGTGATGATGGCACACTTGCAAGTCCCAGCATTAGATAGTTCGAATACGCCGTCAAGTTTGTCGGAAGTAATTATTCAAGACTACCTTAGGAAACAGTTGAAATTTAACGGTTTAATCATTAGTGATGCTTTAAACATGAAAGCGGTTTCTGACCGTTATGGAAAAGTAGAAGTGGCAGTTAAAGCATATCAAGCGGGCAATGATATTCTGCTTTATCCTGAAAGTGTTAAGGGTGTTATTGATGCTATTTACCAGAAGGTGCAACTAGGTGAGATTTCAATGGAGGTAGTCAATGAAAAATGCTTTCGAATACTGGCTGCTAAAGCACATGTAAATAACCACACCAAACAAACAGAGAAGTTTACAGAAAGGGAAATGGATGTGATTCATTCTAGCATTTATGAAAAAGCACTCACTGTTCTAAAGAATGAAAATGACGCTATTCCGCTGGCTTCTCATAAAGGGGAGGTAGCTTTAATTTCTTTGGGTAAAAATTCAGGTGCTTTTGTTAGTAGAATGAATGACTATTTGGAATTTACACATATTTCAGGAGAAGATGTTACATCTGTTCAAAATCAATTAAACAATCATTCAAAGTCTTTTGAAATAGTCGTATTTAATGTTCATGCTTCATCGATTTTGCCTAAAAACAACTACAGTTATCCGAAAGACTGGATGAATTTAATGCGTGAATTGAAAGGCAAGTATCAATTGATTATCAATTTATTTGGAAATCCTTATGTGATTCAAACTAAGGAAATGTTTGACGGTGTTGATGCGGTTGTAATAGCTTTTGAACAATCTCAATATGGAGAAGACCGAGCTGCGCAATTGGTAGCAGGAGGGTTTAGTTCGGTGGGAAAACTTCCCGTGAGCCTATTTGATGCCTATTCGGTAGGTGATGGAGTTATTACGCCTAAAGCTTCAAGATTGAAATTTATTTATCCTGAAGAATTAGGAGTCTCAGTTGAAAAGCTTGCAGAAATCGATAAAATTGTAGAAAATGGAATCACTCAAAAAGCTTATCCAGGATGCCAAGTGGTTGCGGCAAAGGATGGTAAGGTTTTTTATAGAAAAGCGTTTGGTAAACTAACTTATGAGGATGCGCCTGAAGTGAACAACGAAACGGTCTATGATTTAGCGTCCATTACAAAAGTAGTAAGTTCCACGACAGCGTTGATGAGCTTAGAAGACAATGGGAAAATGAGTTTATCGAACAATTTAGGACAGCATTTACCCGAATTGACAGGAGAAACACCATTTGGTAAGCTTGTGCTAAAAGATGTTATGGCACATCAGGCAGGACTTTCTCCTTGGATTCCATTTTATACGAAAACACTCGTTAATGGTAAGCCAAATCCAGAATTGTACAGTAATACGTTTTCGGATTCTTTTGCCTTGAAAGTAGCGCCAGAACTTTATTTAAAAACTGATTATGAAGACGAAATGTATCGTCAGATTTTAGCTACGACCTTAAAGCTAGGGAAAAACTATAAGTATTCGGATGTAGGATATTACTTTACCAAGGAAATCATTGAAAAATCGACAGAACAGAGCTTGGATGATTACGTTCATTCTTCATTTTATCTGCCAATGGGATTGCAGTCAATGCGTTACAACCCTCTTAATTTTTACGGAAAAGAGAATATAGCCCCCACAGAAAGAGACAACTATTTTCGTCATCAATTGGTGCAAGGCTATGTACACGATATGGGAGCAGCCATGACCAATGGAGTAGGAGGTCATGCAGGTGTGTTTTCTACGGCTACAGATTTGGCTGCTTTTATGCAGTTGTTTTTGAATAAAGGAGTTTACGGAGGATACCGGTACTTATCGGAAAAAGTAATCAATGATTACACGAGTTGTCAATTTTGTCCTAGAAATAGAAGAGGAGCAGGATTTGATAAACCCGTTCGGAATTTGGAAGGTGGCCCAACGTGCAATTTAGTTTCTCTATCAAGTTTTGGGCATACTGGATTTACAGGTACGATGGCGTGGGCAGACCCTGACCATGGAGTAAACTATGTTTTTCTATCAAATAGAGTTTACCCTTCTGCTGATAATTGGAAACTTGTAAAAATGGGTATTCGTACAGACATTCAAAAAGTAATTTATGAGGCGCTTAAAGATGTCCCATAGCCTTTGATATTAAGAAACCTCTTCAAATTCTCCCCGCTAAATCAAACCTCTTAAAATTGGAATAAATTCATCTTGCAAGGTTTGTCCTTTGTCTGCGTTATACCAATTTTGTAAAGTGATTTTCTGTTCTTCAAAATCAGCTCCTTTTTCTTTCAAGGCTAGAAAGATGTTCTGACAAGGTTTAGGTCGTGGTCCCCAAACGGCCAAGTCTTCTTCTGCTTCATTTCGTATTATTAATTTAGGAACTGCTTTTCCTCCATTGGTTAAATAATCATCAATAAGAAAAGGAGTAGAGTCTCTCCAAACAATTCTTAAGGAAATCAGCGGGTTATTTTTAGCTAATTTATAAATAAAAGGAACACTATGAGCAGCATCACCACACCAGGGCTCTGTTATCAGTAACCACGTTTGTTTGTAATAAATGTGTTGAACTAAATCAATTAATTCATTACGGATAACACCTAGTTTTAACCATCTGTTTTGCCTTTTTTGATTCAATTTTAGGTAATCAAAATAAAGCGGATTGTCGTAAGGTGGAGCAGGAGTAGAAGCAGTGATGATTTCATCAAACTTTTCTAGGTATTGCGACCAAACTACTGTATTGTTCATTTTTGTAACTATTGAAATTATAAAACAAGTTGATAAGGGTTATGTTTGAAATCAAGTTGAGAAAAGGAAATAAAAAACGCTGATTTCAATTGAAATCAGCGTTACATTAAAACCGATATTTTTTAAGCATCAATATTTGCATACTTTGCATGCTTTTCAATAAACTCTCTTCTTGGAGGAACGTCATCTCCCATCAACATCGAGAAAATTTGATCACATTCAGCTGCATTTTCTATGGTTACTTGACGTAAAGTTCTGTTTTCAGGATTCATAGTCGTATCCCATAATTGTTCTGCGTTCATTTCACCCAAACCTTTATAGCGTTGAATTGAAACAGATGATATTGGACTATTACCTCTCATTTGTTCAATCAATCTATCGCGCTGATCGTTATTCCATGCATATTCTTGTTTATTTCCTTTCTTCAATAAATAGAGTGGAGGTGTGGCAATATAAATATACCCTTGCTCGATTAACTCTTTCATGTAACGGAAGAAGAAAGTCAAAATCAATGTCTCAATGTGCGAACCATCCACATCGGCATCACACATTATGATGATTTTATGGTAGCGTAACTTTTCTGTATTCAAGGCTTTTGGATCTTCTTCAGTTCCAACACGAACACCAAGCGCTGTATAAATATTTTTAATTTCTTCATTTTCAAAAATCTTATGTTGCATTGCTTTTTCAACATTTAAGATTTTCCCTCTCAATGGCATGATTGCTTGGAAGTTTCTATCACGACCTTGCTTCGCAGTACCACCTGCAGAGTCACCCTCTACTAAGTAAACTTCACAAGCCGCTGGATCTTTTTCAGAACAATCGGCTAACTTTCCTGGAAGGCCAGAGCCAGACATTACATTTTTACGCTGAACCATTTCTCTTGCTTTACGAGCAGCATTTCTTGCTCGCGCAGCTAGAATAACTTTCTCAACAATGCGTTTTGCATCTGCGGGATGTTCTTCTAAATAGATGCTTAACATTTCAGTAACAGCTTGAGAAACGGGAGCCTGAACCTCTCTATTACCTAGTTTAGTTTTCGTTTGTCCTTCAAATTGAGGTTCTGCAACTTTTACGGATACAACAGCTGTTAGTCCCTCACGAAAATCATCACCAGCAATTTCTATTTTTTCTTTTGCCAATAATCCACTATCGTCGGCATATTTTTTCAACGTTCTCGTCAATCCCATTCGAAAACCAGAAAGGTGCGTACCTCCTTCGTGGGTGTTGATATTGTTGACATATGACTGAATGTTTTCAGTGTAAGAGTTGTTATATACCATAGCTACCTCAACAGGAACACCGTCTTTTTCACCATCAATGTAAATAACGTCCTCGATAAGGATTTCTCTATTTCTGTCTAGGTATTTTGCAAATTCTTTCAACCCCCCTTCTGAGTGAAACACCTCATTAGGGAACTTTCCATCTTCGTCTTTAGATGATTCTCTTAAGTCTTGAATAGAAATGGTAATTCCTTTATTCAAAAATGCCAATTCACGCATTCTTGCAGCAAGAGTTTCGTAATTATATATGTTACTATCAAAAATAGAATCATCAGGAGTAAAAGTCACAATAGTTCCCGTTTTTTCTGAGGTTCCAATTTCTTTTACATCATAAGACGGTTTACCAATAGAATACTCTTGTTGATAAACCTTACCATCTCTATGTACAACGGCAGATAAATGAGTTGATAACGCATTCACACAAGAAACACCAACACCGTGGAGACCACCAGAAACTTTGTAGGTATCTTTATCAAATTTACCACCCGCGTGAAGTACGGTCATAACCACCTCTAAAGCTGATTTCTGATATTTTGTATGCATGGCAGTTGGAATACCACGGCCATTATCTTCAACTGTAATGGAGTTACCTTCATTAATTATAACATCAATACGGTCACAATAACCAGCCATTGCTTCATCAATAGAGTTGTCCACTACCTCATAAACCAAGTGATGTAATCCTTTTGTACCAACATCACCGATGTACATAGCAGGTCTTTTACGAACAGCCTCTAAACCTTCTAAGACTTGAATATTATCTGCTGAGTAATCTTTTTTGTTTACCTCTTCACTCATATGCGATTTTTTCGTTTAATAACAATTATTTGTAGCTTAATTTTGAATACGATAACTCATATTCACTAACCCTACAAAAATACGAAAAATACAGGAGAATCGTGTTGTGGAATCAGAGGTTTTCCACGTATTTATTAACAATTACTGTTTGAATTTCTTGTAGGAAGGAGAAGTGGTCTTCTCATGAAGTTGTCCAACAAAATAATTGGTTCTACCATGAGTTTAATGAAAAAAGTATTTTTAAAATATTCCTTTTTTAATCGCCAAGAGCAGAAAGGTTTCGCTAAGAACACAAAGGGATTGCCACTTTGCGAACTTCGTGTCTCCTCCGTTTCCTTTGCGGTAATATCTTGATGAAGATCGGTTGTTTTAACTTATTTGTTATTGTCCCTAAAATAATAATAAAACCAAATAATTACTAATCTTCTTTTTCCTCGAACACCACAAGGGACCTAAGTTTTTCAATAGTAGCAGGACCAATTCCTTTGATTCTTTCTAGGTCTTCAAAATTTCGGAATTCACCGTTCTTTTCTCGGTGTGTTATGATCGTTTGTGCTCTACCAGGACCAACAGTTGGGAGAAATTCCAATTCGCGTTGTGTGGCCGTATTAATATTCAATGGAAATAAATTCTCCTTAAAAGCAGCATCTGATGTTTGTATCACTTTTCCTACCATTTCGGGTTTACTCCACATTCCAAGTTGATGTTCTTTTGCATACCTTTCGTACTCTTTAAACGCAGCAACAGAGTCCTCATTTTGTTTGTAATAGGTATTGTATTGTGCATAACCTTGACGAATCATTTCTCGGTTTATACTTACAACGCTATCTCCGAAATCAGCTAAAATGTAACCGTGGTATTTACTGTAGCGATGCACAGGAACTTCTCCATAGGGACCTACCACACGAAGTTTTGCTCCTTTGGTCAACGCTCTTAACTTCTCTTTGGCTTCTTCTGAGTAGAAGTAAGTAGAGTCTGCGTGACCCGCCCAACTTCTGGGAGTTTGTGCTCCGAGTAAACTAACAGGGTAGGGAAGGTTCGTTTCAAATTCAATTTGAATATGTTGTCCATCTCTAATTCTAAAATGGTCATACCATTCCGATACATCGAGCGTTGGATATTGATGGAATGTCTCTCCTTTGGCTCGACTCATAACTCCCATAAAGTCCTGATAAAACTGATTAGTGATATAGTTGTCATAAATAATTAAAATGTTTTCATCATTGGCTTCTTCGGCTGCTTTTGAAAAGTTGTAAGAACCTGTAATTGTAACTGCTGTGTGTTCATCTGGGTAAGGGTGTTCAGCATCGAGTAACAGTGTTTTGGAATGAAGCTTTCGAATTTCTTTTCCTGGGAGAATCATTCGTTTTCCAAATCGCGCTTCTGGTTGCGCCCATACATCTCCACTTTTACGATACCGAGCGTAGAATGCTGGATCAATTACACCATAAAGATAAATTTCACCTCTTCCAGATCTTCGTAATAAGGCTTCACTAATCGGAATATTTGAACTTATGGCAAACGCTAAGAAACGGGCGTCATGTTGGGCGTAATCTTCTATTAACTCGGTAACTCGTTTGGAAATACTTGGTTTACTCTTAGTTCTGTTTTGTGGACCAAAATAAACTTCGACTTTTGTTGAGTTAACAAAATGTACATTTTGACTAACATTTTCTTTGTCCTTGTGGAAGCGTGCTTTTTTAGGATCTGGAGTATCACAAAAACATCCCCACATTTGATTATATTCTTCTAGATAAGCTGCTGCAATTCCTGAATCTTTGATGATCAAGGTTGCGTTCGTATTCCAAGGACCAGTATAAGTGACATTCATTGTGCCTGTCCACAAGTATAGATCATCTGGAGATTCGCTCAAAGCATCAATAATACAAAACTTATGGTGCATATTAGCTCCAGAATTGGGGAGCCGCTTTGGCAGTTCTTCTATTCTTCCATCAGGCCAGTAAATGGAACCCGCATCATCAAAACTAATAATTCCAGCATTTCTTAGTGTATCCCACATCGGCTGTGTAAATCGTGGAGCATGATTTCGGTGAATAATATCTGTAATCACACGTACACGTAAACCTCTTCTGGCGGCATTTGCTAAGGCATGACCAACACGCATATTTTGGAGATCATAAGCCACTAGATCAACAGAATAGTTGGCACTGTCAATTAAATCTACTAACGGTTGAATCATGTCGAATTCGTCATTTGATTCGTTTCCTTCGAACGCGAAACTATGGTCCGATTTACCATTGAAAAATACTTTGATAAACTCGACGGAGCTGGTGTCTTTTATGTCCTTATCTTTTTTAGCTAAAGAAAAGAAGACAACCGAAAAGCTGAAGGAAATAAGAAAGAATTTAAGCATCACATTTCGTTTTTTGTTAATCTACCGAAAATGATACCAAATTAATTTTTTAGAATAAGTTTACCATTTTCGAGTTGAGGAATCACGTCTGTTTGATTTGGATTCAAGCAGTATTTGATATCCTCATTCAAATTTAATCTTTTTAATCTTCTTCTATGTGAACTAGATTTTAAGAATCCAAAATAATTTTCTTTTGAAGACTGATACAGGTATTTTGCGGCAATACTAGCGTCTTCATTCGAAGTGAATTTTCCTGTAGCAATCAATTCATCAGCAATTGCACCTCCACAAATAGTGTCTTCCAAATTAAATTTATCTTTCCAGCCTGAACATAAGCAAACCACATTTTTATTTTGCTCGATTAACCAATCCACTAAGCTTTTAAGATTAATTAAAGAACCGATAACGATATGTTCAGCGTTGGATTGCGCAGCGATTTCAATGGCTCTTGTACCATTGGTTGTTGATAATACAACTTCCTGCCCCTTTAGTTCTTCCTTCATGTAGCTGTAAGGAGAATTTCCAAAATCAAAGCCTTCAACAATTTCTCCGTTACGTTCGGCCCCAACTAAATACCCTTGTTTTTGATATTCTTGAGCTTGCTCTATAGTAGCTACAGGGATAACGGATTTTACACCATTATTAAAAGCAGAACAAATAGCGGAAGTAGCTCTAAGCACATCGATAACAACAATAATTTCAAAACGATCTCGGAAATAATCAAATTCTTTGGGTGTGAAACAAACTTCTACAATTTTTTTTTCCATAACGCAAGATTATTTTTCAGGATGAATTGCTGTTGATTGATAACTATGTTAAAGTCGTTTTCTTCGAGGACGCATTACTCGTTTCGGTTGCTCTTCTTTAACCGTGCTACTTGTTGATTTTGAATACTCTCTGGGTTTTCTGCTAAAATCTTGGCGTTCGTTTCTTTGCGTAGAAAACTCCTTTTTTGGTTTGGAAACTTTCGTAGGTCGATTTCCTTTGGGAGAAGCTATTTTTACATCTATGGCTCTTCCATTTACATCAAGGCCATTGAGTGCTTCAATAGCTTGAATAGCTTGATCTGAATTTTCCATTTCTACGTATCCAAAACCTTTGGATTTTTTAGTTTTATTGTCATACACCACATGAGCATATGTAACTTCACCAAATTGAGAAAAAGTGGCTTTTAGGTCTTCTGAGGTAATACCAAAATCTAAGTTGGCAATAAAAATGTTTGTCATATTAAGGCTTAAAATTATAACTAAGCAATGCAAAATTAATAAATTCAAGACAGACTTTACTTAGATTAACAAAAATTCGATAAAAACACGTTGCTATTCGTTAAATTTTAAAATGAATTTCTTTATTTCGCAGTCAAACAGCTGAGTATGGTTCATTCTCCCATTACAAGATGTATATTTATTGATGACGACGAAGATGATCAAATTATCTTTGAGCAAATTATGTCCTCCTATTTTAAATACATCACTTTTTCAAGCTTCACTAGTGTTCAAAAAGGACTAGATGATTTAAAATTAAACTACTCATTCGTAGGACAAACGGTTGTTTTTTTGGACTTAAATATGCCCAAACAAAATGGTTTTGATTTTTTGGAAGAAAAAAATAGAAATAGTAATCTGTCCGATTTAAAAGTGATTATTTATTCAACTTCTAATAATCCTGCTGATATAAACAAATGTTTACATTTAGGAGCCGAAGCTTTTATTACAAAGCCTTCTAAAATTGAAGAAATGGTAGAAGTGTTGAGGAAGTATTTGTTTAACGGTTAACTTTTTATCATAAAAGCGAAAAAGCACTCCATCGGTCGTTTGAAATGAGTAAAAAGATGAGCAATAACACAAAAGCAGAAGAACTTAGTATAAATAACAAGCTATAAGCAAAGTTCCTTCCTTTAATAAAACAAGTGAGAAGTGGAATTAATAGTATAATTGGAACCAATGGCATCGTACCTGAAACACTAAAATCAGTTTTACTTTCTATCCATTCATCATAATTCCAAAAAAGTACAGATTTTATATCACTTAGAACATATGTCTTTTCCAAATAAATCGTTTGATCTTGTTTTAACGTTTTTAATTTATATATATCTACCCAAAGCTTTTCGTTACACTTTGTTTTTACCGGAGCAATTTTATTGTAACGAATTCCTGAAAAATAATGTGCACTATTCATTTTATAGGCTTTTGTTGCTTCCCATTTTGTTGGTAAGACATAGTGATCCAACAGAAATGTAATAGAAAGCATGGAGCAAGCGAAAACTACTACTAAAAAATAAGAATAAAAAGGACCTCGGGATATGTTTCTATAAAACTTTTCATTTTCGAGTGCTTCTTGCTGTTTCATGTATGCGTACCTCATTTTTGCTCTGCGTAAGCGTTCTTCGGCTAATTTCGCTTTTTGAACTTCCAAATTTGAAGGAGAAGCATGACTTGTTTTTTGATGTGTTTTAGTTTTATAAGGAGCATTAATTAACTCGATGAGTATTTCATACGCCTCGGATACCGCAATGAATTTTTCATGTGCATGTTGATCGTTCGGGTTTCTATCAGGGTGATATTCCTTCGCTTTTTTGCGATATGCTTTTTTGATGATGGTTTCATCTTTAGTTGGAGCTATTCCTAATATTTTGAAATACTGCTCTGTCACTTTTTACTTCTTTGAAGTTTTAAAACGGTTTGTTTACGGTCAATTTTTCCTGATTTTGTCATTTCAAATGTCGGTATTACCATCCATCTTTTTGGGACTTCATATGGATTAAGTTTTGTGAAGTCAGTTTGTTTTGCTTTGTTTTTAAGCGTATTACTCAAAGTAATAGCTACAACTTCTTCACCGAAACTTTCGTGCGGTATTCCTGCAATAATGAACTGGTCGTCACCTAGTATTTTTGCGATTTTACGTTCTATGGTTTCAGGGTGGAGTTTAATTCCTCCTGAGTTTATAACAAAATCATTTCGTCCGAGCCAATGAAAAGAATGGTTACCAATTAACTCAACACGGTCGTTGGTTTTTAATGCTTCAATACTTAACGTTGGAGCATGTATGATAAGATTTCCGTTCTCATCAGTGGAGAATTGGGTGTCACCAATTCTTTTATAGGGTTCTTGCGTACTATCTATTTTACGTAAAGCAATGTGAGATACCGTTTCTGTCATCCCGAAAGTAGCGTAGGCATTGCTATTGAAGTTTAATAATTTTTCTTCAAGTTGCACAGAAATTGGTGCTCCACCAATAATTATGGATGAGATTAAGTTTAATTTTTCTGGTGTTTCTTGGATTATTTTTTCAATTTGATAGGGGACAAAAGCCGCAAAATCAATGGGGTGGTTTAAGTTCTTTAGCGGGTTTGCACTAATTGGGGCAACGGTTAAATTAAACGCTCCTAAAATTGAACGTACTAGCATCATTTTACCACCGATAAACTTGGGAGAGATACAAAGTAAAGCTGAACTTTCTTTTTGTAAATGAAAAAAGGCGTTTGTCATTTGTGCTGAGGCACGCATGATATCTTTTTTTAGTTCAATATCTTTAGGAATGCCTGTCGATCCAGATGTTTTCTGAATTAGGCTAGGAGGTGTATCCTGCCAAAGTGTGATAAATTCACTGACTTCTGAAGCTATGTCTTTTGTGTTTGGAAGATACTTTAAGTTCATACTATTGAAAAATTACGAATTGATAAATTAACTAGATTTTATTGAGCTCCAAATATGAAAAGGACTACAATCGTATATCATGCTGATCTACATAAAAATCAAGTAATTTTTCTCTAAAACAAATATAACCAATTATTGTTAGAAATTTAATATTGCATATTCTATTTAAAAGGCATGATTATTGAATGTCTCTGAAGCGAATATCTTTGGATAAAAAAAATGTTTTAATTTAGTAGCGAAATGAAAATAAAAAAAATGAAAAAAGTAGCTTTAGGCATTCTATTAATCACAGCATCCATTTTAGTATCTGTGCAAAAAGACAATCAACCATCCAGTAAAGAAGAGGGGATTGATTTTGTTGATATTAGCTTTTCAGAAGCACTTAAAAGTGCAAAGGTAAGCAATAAATTAGTGTTCTTAGATGCTTACGCTACTTGGTGCGGACCTTGTAAATGGATGGATGCTAATACATTCAAAGATGAATCAGTTGGAGCTTATTTTAACGAGAACTTCATCAATTTGAAAATGGATATGGAGAAAGGTGAAGGACCTCAAATAGCGCGTAGATATAAAGTTACAGCTTATCCAACAATGTTTTTTATTAACGGAGAAGGAGAGGTGATTCACAAGGTGTTAGGTGCAAAACCAGCGAAAGATTTTTTGAAAGAAGCTAAAAAAGCAAATGGATAACATAGATAGACTCGTATAGTTTTTTGTTTTTCAATTTCTTATTACTACTTATTTGATGGATTAGGGAGACACTAACTTTCCCTTTACCATTCTTTTTTTATCTTGAAGGTCTCGTTTTATTTCGACCTCGATAAACCCATTTTGAGATAGTAATTCGGCTACACTATCCGCATAACGCTCATGGGTTTCAAAATACAAATAGCTATAAGGCTTTTTCGAAGAGATGGCTTTTAAATTGTTTTTAGCAAATGCTACTATTTTATTATAAAACAATAGTGGCTCATCATCTGGCACGAACAATGCTAATTCGGGCTCATGCATCAATACATGGTTTGCCATTTCTGACTTTTCCCTTTCGGTTATGTAGGGCGGGTTTGAAACGATAATGTTAAA
>SKHH01000155.1 GCA_007117055.1 Lishizhenia sp.
GAGAAAGAGATAGTTGAATGTGCTGCAATTCACCAAAATTTTGTTGAAGTCATTAACCATACGAATTTCAACATTAAAGTTACTTTTATTTATCAAAATAAAGATACTGTAATTGTACTTCGTAGGGGAGAAAAAATTGATGGGCCTATCTATATTTCAGCAGAAATTAGTAGTCCTGTGCATCAAAATATGACTTTTAGATATGTCCCAAACCGTAGGAGAAAAAATGTTCAAGAGGTAATTATATCTCAAAAAATAGAACACAATAAAACCAAGCATGTGGTGCATTTGTTTGAAAGTACTAGAAAGAAGAAGTACTAATAAACGTTCATTCTTCACTACCTCATCGTTGCAGTATTCTCCAGCGAATTTCATCGAACCACATTTTTATTCTATAATGCAACTGCCTTTGCTCCAACTTGAGATAATTTCGTGTAAACAAACTCGGGTTTAGCATCCATTTTATAGCTCGTTGAGGAAACGGAAGCGTTCCATAAGGAAACTTCTTTAAAGAAAAGTGTGGCTTTAATTGAGGCTGTACTTTCTTAAAGTATGTGTTTTTATTGTGCTTGTAAAAAAGGTTATTTCTGGGAACAAGTACATCCATTCCAATATGAAACGTAAGATGAGCGTCTGGCACAAATAATGGGTTTTCCGCAAAAGAAAAGATATTATTCACCAAGGTAACTTCCAGAAAAGAAATTCCTACGCAAATATCTGACAAAATGAATTTAGAAAGAAGTTCCTTTTTAAACAAAAAGCAATCAAATCCTGGATGGGATTTGCCTAAGTCAGCGTACATTAGTGGCAGCTCATCAACAGAATTATACTTTTTCTCCAACCTCCGTCTATTAATTACTACGGCGTCGTGTCCTTTTTCTATGTAGGAAAAAAGCGCATCATAAAAATGGGGCATTACTGCAATATCCATATTTGTAAACAACAGATATTCTGCTTCTGTATTTTCTGCCAGTCTGTCTAAAATATCCGCAATTAAAGGAAGCTTCCTGTATTTCAAGGAGTCATTCACATCCAATACTGACCGAGATAAATTAGGAAGTTGGGTGAATTCACGAGAAATAATTTCCTTATCTTCTTCGTATTGAGTAGTAAATAGCGAGATATCATCCGAAAATTTACAAAAAGATTTTGCTTTTAAAATTGTTTCAAAAGTTATCGGTTGAGCATAAAATAAATCCGATTTTTCATTTACCTTTACGGGGTTGATGATATGTGCTATACTACGCAATGGAAAAAATTTCGTTTAATGACATCCGTAAATCTAATGAATATCTTAAACATTTCGAGGTGTTATTGTCTGATTATGCAAAGTTTCGTTCTCAATTTTATTCCAAAAAAGCGCTGAACCATTTATCCAATAGGTTTCCTACCTCCAAACTATTCTTAACTCATTCAGCAACAGGAGCCTTGGAAATGATTGCTCAAACGATTGGTATTCAACCAGGAGATGAAATTATTTTGCCCTCATTTACATTTGTTTCAACGGTTAATGCTTTTGTTTCATTCGGTGCTGTGCCTGTTTTCGTTGATATTGATCCTGTTTCAAAATGTATAGATGTTGAACAAGTGAGTCGAATTATTACTCCTAAAACCAAAATTATAATCGCGGTTCACTATGGAGGAATACCTGCTAATTTATTGTCTTTAAAAGGATTGTGTAAAAAACATGCGCTGTATTTAATTGAAGATGCTGCAATGGGTTATGGTAGTTTTTACGGAGACCAACCTTTGGGAAGTATAGGTGATGCAGGAATTATCAGTTTTGATATTACCAAACAAGTAACCGCTATTCAAGGAGGACTTTGTATCATCAACAATACTGAACTCTTTGAAAAAGCGAATCAAGTATATCATATTGGTACGAATAGAGAGGAACATATTAATGGTAATGTTCCGTATTATGAATGGGTAAACAAAGGTTCAAAGTTCCAAATGAGTGAACTTAATGCAGCGGTATTAGTTGAGCAACTCACAAATGAAGAACAAATTTTTCAGCACCGAAAAGGTTTAAGCCTCCATTATTATACTACTTTAAAACCATTAGCAGATGCTGGCTTATGTAAATTAATTCCCGAATGGTTTATTTCAAATAGTGTTCATTTATTTTATGTTGAAACAAGCGACTTATCAGAAAGAAATGAGCTCATGACTTTTTTGATGAAAAAGAATATTGAATCTTGTTTTCATTACATTCCGTTGCATTCATCAAAGTTTGGGAAAGAAATCGGCAAAACTAGCGGAGAAATGAGCGTAACCGACCACACAGCAAATACTTTACTTCGACTGCCTTTTCACAACCTATTAAATGAAGAAAGTGTGCAAAGAGTGACTAACGCTATAAAAGAATTTTATAATGGAAGAAAATAACGCACAAGAGCCCATACAAATCATAACACCAGAAGCGGATAGTTTTTCTGATTACTTCAAAAAAATTTGGCGATTTAGAGCGCTGATCTGGGTTTTTGCAAAACGGGATATCAAAGTAAAGTATGCTCAAACTGCTATTGGTATAAGTTGGAGTATTATTCAACCGCTTACGGCTTTATTGATTTACACCTTTTTCTTCGGCTATATCTTGGACTGGAAATCGGGAGAGCTGCCCTTTGCATTATACGTCTTAAGCGGGTTGTTAGGCTGGAATTTTTTTAGTTATACCGTTACCGCAGGCTCAACGAGCATTCAGGAGTCCTCGCAAATCATCAAGAAAATTTATTTTCCGAAAAGCATTTTGCCGCTGTCCAAACTTGTCATGGCAGGCGTTGATTTATTATTGTCTTTTACCCTATTGATTCCACTAATGATTTATTATGGACAAGCTATCTCGTGGAAAATAGTGTTTCTTCCTTTAGTGTTGCTCTTTAATGCTGTATGTGCACTCACCTTGGTGTTTTGGGTCGCTTCGTTTGCTTATCGAAAAAGAGATCTATTCCACCTTCTTCCATTTATCGTTTATTTCGGAGTTTGGTTGACTCCTGTGTTTTTTACCAATGACTTATTACCCGGGAGGTTAAGTATATTAATGGAAATCAACCCGATGGCGAATGTAGTTAATGCGTGGCGTTGGATGCTATTTGATACCACTGATTTTAGCCCTATTTGGATAGTCAATTTTTTTGTTGTTGCATTCTTGTGTGTGTTGGGAATGTTTTATTACAACAAAAAAGAAAGTGCTTTTTCTGATTTCGTTTAAACTGACTTGGCTTTTCTGATTTGAGATTTATATACAAGGTGATCGA
>SKHH01000047.1 GCA_007117055.1 Lishizhenia sp.
AAAAAACAGATGGGGCAGCTTTGACTCTATTTGTCCAGCGTCTATCGTCATGAATGGGTTGGTGGTAATTATTAACATTTACTAGTTGATAATCATATCTATCACCGCTAGAGAAGTTTGGGCGGTGTCCTCTCTTTTTATTCTCATCACCGAAGTGACTACGAAGTGTTGAGTATTCGCCTTGACTAATGGATATATCACCAATGCTACTTGTCACCCACCAACGAGGATGGTGGGTTTCGCTGCGTGTTACTAATCTGGTATGGGTATTTCCATCAGAATCAGTATATGTTTCCAATTCAGTCCACTCTGCCACCCATCTTGGGGTGTGGTGGGCAGAACGTACCATTCCACTCCAAATCTCGGTATCAGCAGTCATCCCACTCAATACAGCAAAGTGAAAAATTCCAGAAACGAGAAAGGCGGCAGCCGTTGCAATAAGCCACTCAAACCAAACCACATTGTGGCTCATTGTCCAGATAATTGCACCAACAATAATAGGTATCAGTGCTAGTAAGTACATAAGTGCCATATTAATCCTTCCTGATTAAATTATTTTTCACTTGGTATTAAAAAAATATTATTTCCCTTTAGATTTAATTCTGTGTGTTTTGCCCATATGTTCGAAGGTCCATACAATCCCTTCTCCAACCCCATACACACCAAACTCTTTAGCAAATGGGCATTTTTCTAAAACATATTTAACTTCGTCTTGTATTTCGTTAATTGTTTCTTCTAGATTCTCAAGATCAATGTAAAGTTCATAATTATCACAATCATGCGATTCATGAATGTTAAGATATTCGTTGCGAACTTCCATAAGAGGTAGCCATTCGTAAAATTTACTATAATATTTCTTAGGTTTCATGTTCACACATCTAATTGCAAATATCACAAGCATTTTCGGTAATGCCGAAATAGCAAATTCAGGCAAAGTAATGTCTTCTCCACACCACTCACCGTAAAGAATAATGGCGCAGTCATCGTCAATTCCATTATCTTCACGCTGTACTTGATTAACTTTCTTTAAGTGCTCAAGCCTGTCTTCTCTTAACATAGCATCAACAAAACCATAACTATCATTTTCTAGAGTAATTATTTCATCTTTATTTTGAAACCAAATTTCATCACCAAAAAATCCAACTGCGACTTGCTTGCCATTTAACTGAGCATGACCAAGTGCATGTAATGAGGGCAATTTCTTCTCATTATCATATTGGGGTTCGCCTTTATCACTTAAACCAATAAAACGCTCTTCAAAAATTAAATCTTCAACAGTCTCATTAAAGTTCCTAACTTTAGGAAATGGAATAAATTTTATCATGTGTATAATCCTTTCTATTATGGAAACTTCTGGTAAGTGACTCGGTGTTTTTCTTTGTGAGTTTTAATTTTGCGAGATTTCACAATTTTCCTAGCTTTAGTCCAAACTGCCTCGTTGAAAAAATTATAAGCACCTTGCTTGGTGAATTTACTATAAGTAAACCCACCAAAATCCCTTAAATGAGTAGTAACACTGCCATTTGAATGATAGTAGAAAAAAATGGTGAGCCAAAGGAAACCAAAAAATCTCTTTTGGATAGAGTAGTAATTTCACCATTTTCAGAAAATGATTTGAGGCGATAAGCAGTCATTTTATAATCCTCAAATAGGGTTTAATAATTTCACGAACTAGACAATCTGCTTTTCTCATAGAGGTATGTTCAAAAACTTCAACTTCTGAAACAGAAAATCTTTTTGATCCCAACTTTTCATTCAGAGAGTCACGAACGTATTCGGCAGTATTTTTGACGGGAAAAACTTTAACGAGTTCATTATATCCAAAGCAATAATCATCAGTCTGGTGTATTTCCAATACATATAAAATCATTTTAAATTCCTTTTACAAGTCAAGTTTAATATTGTCATCAAGTCCAGTTTGAAAGGTTTCTTGGGTGCGAGTAGAAGTTACTACCGTAATGTCTACTTGTGGGCGACTTCCAACGAAAATACTTCCAGGGAAAGTCATGATAATGTTATCGTGTTCACGCTTCAAGTCAATTAGCTGACGCTGACGATTGGCAAACCTATCACGACTTGCCACGATAGTATTCTGAAGGTTGACGAAAGTTGCGTTATCTACGCTAGGGACTGCTTCACGCACAGCGTTGATAAATCGACCGCCGCCACCTTCACCTGAGCGTTGATCGGCATAACTAACAATGATTCGCTCAACGGACTCACGCTCTGCCCTAGTAACTTGCGTCACTTGCTCAATGCGAGTCCACATAAGCTGAAACTCGTTTTGATTGTCCAATTGGACAGCATTAATCCGATTTCGCAAACGGATTTCGCTATTTGAGGTTGAAAAATACATTACTGCAACAGTAACGATAATAATGGCAATAACGCCAACGATAGCCAAACCTGCGATAACTCCCTTATTCACTTGATACTCCTTTTTGTTAAGTGTTATGTTTTCATTGTATGGGTCTTTTAGAAAAGTCAAATGTTTATTTTTGGTCGGATTCTCATATTTCTATATCGTTCATAGAGAGGATGATAGTAAGAAAACCAATTATAAAATTCTCTACAATTCCTATTGTAGGCAAACATGTAAATAATTTCGTAGTATGAAAGATTTCTATAAGCCTCTTTAATTTTAAAAGCTTCTGCCCAGATTTTTGCGTGTTTCTTCTTTTTACTACAAAACATTTATTATCCCCTATCTTCTGGATAAACCCAGCTTTTAAATTCTTTGATTGCTGACGGTAAATCATCAAACATTAAATTAACAACTGGAATTTTTGGACTGGAAACCACAACATGACACTGAAATTTGTTATTAAATTTGGTAATTGAACCTAAGAAAATCTTACCAACATAAAAAAAGTATTCACCATCTTTTAACTCAGTCCTAACTCCACCAAAGTAATCTCCATCGCAATCTTCACAAGAATATTTCTGTTGTGTTAATCCTAAAACTACAGGGCAATCTTCATCGCCATATTTACACCCGTGAATAGCACAGCAGTGATGTTCGTGTACACCATATTTTGATTTATCAACAACCATTAGTTTTCATCCTTTGATAGTTCTATAATTTCATGAAATAATTCTTTGCCCATATAACCAGAATACTTTTCTTTGTTGTCTGTTTTATTATATGCCATTAATACTTCAGAAACAAATTTGGGAGTTATTGTGCTTCTACTACACCAATGCATACATACAATAGTTTTTCTCGTTTGTGAATCTAGAATGGTTACACCAT
>SKHH01000031.1 GCA_007117055.1 Lishizhenia sp.
AAAATAGGAAAAATGAATTACCACAATTATCTTATTACCGCTATTAATGCGCAACTTCGAACAACGGAAAATCACATGTTGTATGTGGATACGCTACAAATGGATCTAGCGGGTGGTCACATGGATATTGGTGGTTACTTCAACGCTTCGGATCGTGATTTAATTTATTTCTACCCAACGATTCAAGTAGATAAAATTAATCTGGATAAACTGATGTTGAAATTTGACAATTTTGGACAAGATGAAGTGTTATCGGACAACCTTCACGGTATTATTAGTGGAAAGGTTTGGGGTAAAATCCACATGCATGCTGATTTAGTCCCTATTATGGATGATTCAGAAATTCATATTGATGTTGATATTGTTGGAGGGAGTATAGAAAATTATGGACCACTTGAAGCTCTTTCTGGTTTCTTTGAAGATGAAAAATTACACAAAGTCATTTTTGATACCTTGGCAAATAGAATTGATTTGGTAAATGGTGTAATGACTGTTCCAGAAATGTTAATCAATACGAATCTTGGCTTTATAAAAGTTTCTGGTAAGCAAGATATGGATATGAATATGGAGTATTACCTCAGAGTTCCATTACGTATGATTACTTCAGCGGGCTCAAAAAAATTAATGGGTAGAAGAAAGGAGTCTGATCCAAGTGAGGTAGCAGAATATGACCCCAATAAACGCTATCGATATGTAAATATAAAAATAGTGGGTGACGCAGAAGATTTTAAAGTTTCCTTAGGAAAGAATAAAAATTGAATGTAGAATTCATTTTTCCGAATAGCAACTTTTTCTATTATCTTAGCAGAATTCAGCAAGACAAAAAATTGTAAAATGATCATACATTTAAAAGAAAGTGTAAGCCGTGAGGACGCAGCTCAATTAGCAGAACAAATAAAGGCATTTCATATTTCAAAGGAGAATCAAGAAGTGTTGATTACTTCCTCTGGCATGAAAGAGTTGCCTAGTGCATTGGATGGAAAAGTCCTCGATTTCTGGGTGATGGACAACGATATGCAATTGGCTGCAAGAAAATATAAAAATACAACAAGAGAAGTTACCATTGGAGGAGTGACGATCGGAGGGGATTCGAAAAACACTGTTTTAATTGGTGGACCTTGCAGTGTAGAATCGGAGGAACAAATCGAAAGTTCCGCTCAGTTACTCACGAAACTAGGATTGAGTGTGCTACGCGGTGGATGTTACAAACCTCGCACTAGCCCATACAGTTTTCAAGGATTAGGTTATGAGGGGCTCATGTTGTTAGTGAAAATGCGTGAAAAGTACGGACACAGTATCATAACAGAAGTGAGAGATGCTACTCATGTTGCTGATGTTATTGAACATAGCGATGTGGTGCAAATTGGTGCAAAAGCAATGTATGACCAAGGAATTTTGAGAGCTTGTGCCAAAATTAAGAAGCCCGTTCTTTTAAAGAGAGGATTTGGAACAACCTTACAGGAGTTTGTACAAGCGGCTGAATTTATTCTTTCCGGTGGAAACGAACAGGTGATTTTATGTGAAAGAGGGATTCGTACCTTCGAACAAAAAACGCGATTTACATTAGATTTGTGTGGCGTCGCTTATTTACAAGAATATACAAATTTGCCAATTGTTTTAGATCCAAGTCACGCCATGGGATATGCGTATGGTGTTACGCCACTAGCTAAAGCATGCACAGCAATGGGCATTGACGGTTTGATTGTGGAAACACACCCAACTCCAACAAAAGCAAAATCAGACGCAGCGCAACAATTGACGCACGAAGAATTTACCGCATTAAAAGAAGAGGTGTCAAAAATTGCTTCAGCTGTTGGGTATAAGATTGTGTAAAATATGGAATGGTTAAAACAAAATTTAGATCGACTAAAAACTAAGACTTCCTCGGCTGAAGTACTTGGTTTAATAGAAAAAAACACAGGAAGCTTAACCCTGGATGATATAACAACGATCTCAAATCATTTTGCCATTTCAGTTCAACAATTATTATTTCGTCCTGTAATAGAATCAGAACAAAAAGCTAAAAAAATCCGCTTTTTGATTTTAGATGTAGATGGCGTAATGACAGATGGCGGTATGTATTTTTCAGAAAATGGAGATCAATTAAAGAAATACAATACCAAAGACGGAATGGCAATTATGGGACTCACGAAAATGGGTTTTTACGTGGGGATTATATCTTCTGGGTTTAAAACAGAAATGGTAAAATCACGTGCGGACTTATTGAATATCCAGCATTTTTATGTAGGAAGAGATCCTAAAATCGAAATCTTGAAAACATGGTGTGAGCAACTATCTATTTCCTTAGAAGAGGTTGCCATAATCGGTGACGATATTAATGATTTGGAAGTAATGAAAGCTGTGGGACTTGCTGTTTGTCCAAATGACGCAGTTCCGTTGGTAAAAGAACAAGCTGATATCGTGTTGTTTTCCAAAGGCGGTGCGGGATGCGTTCGAGAGTTTATTGATCATTATTTGTTAGACCAACCGATAGGAAAAAAAGAATAATATGAAGATTAAAGATATAACCTCCTTATTAGAAAAACATGCGCCCTTGTCCACCCAAGAAAGCTATGATAATTCAGGATTAATTGTAGGGGATAGTGATACAGAAATTTCGGGTGTATTAATTTCTTTGGACTGTGTAGAATCGGTAATTGATGAAGCTATTGCTAAAGGCTGTAATTTAGTCATATCTCATCACCCCATTGTATTCAAAGGATTAAAAAAAATCAATGGGAAGAATTATGTGGAGCGTACAGTTATAAAAGCTATTAAGAACGACATAGCGTTGTATGCGATTCATACAAATTTGGATAATTACAGGTTTGGTGTTAATGCGAAAATTGGAGAACTGATTGGGTTAAAGAACTTGAAAATTTTATCCCCCGTAAAGGGGAAGTTGTATAAACTTGTGTTTTTTAGTCCTATTGAGCACAGTGAGTCGGTGAAAACGGCTGTTTTTCAAGCTGGTGCAGGGCATATTGGAGATTATTCAGCATGTAGTTTTACTTCGGAAGGAACTGGAACTTTTGCTCCAGAAGAGGATGCAAATCCTTTTATCGGAGAGCAGGGGAGGTTAGAAAAAGTACAAGAGCACAAAGTAGAAATGCTGGTTCCTGATTATGCTATTTCCTCCGTATTAAATGCAATGAAGTCTGCACACCCTTACGAGGAAGTTGCTTATGATTTAATTCCGTTGGCAAATGAAAACAATCACCAAGGAGCAGGAATGAT
>SKHH01000091.1 GCA_007117055.1 Lishizhenia sp.
TCATCCAGCCTGTTACCAAAGAGCTTCCGTATTCTGGTTTAAATTCAGAAAATTCAGAACCATCCGCTATCCGCATAATTAATTCTCGAACATCAAAAGATTTTTTAACATCCGCAGGAACGACACCTAAAATTTCGTCTTGATCATACTTTGGGTCTACCACTGGTTCTGTTGGCACATAATGAGGAATTGTAGTCTTTACAATCTCCATAATTTCTCGCGCCATTCTTATCCCATCGTATTCATCTTCGGCTAAGTAATCTGAAACACCAGAAACACGGCTGTGCATTTCTGCACCTCCTAATTCTTCATCAGTAGAAACTTCATTGGTAGCCATTTTCACCAAAGGAGGTCCTGCCAAAAACACTTTAGCAGACTGCTTTTGAAAAATGGCATAGTCCGACATTCCAGGCACATAAGCACCACCAGCCGTTGCATTACCAAAAACTACAGATATGGTAGTCAATCCCATTTTAGAACGTCGTGTAATTTGTCGGAAAGTCTCTCCACCGTAGTTGAAAATCTTGGCTTGATCTTGCAGATTTGCTCCACCACTTTCTACTAAATTAATCGTTGGCAGTTTATTTTCCTCTGTAATTTCTCCGATACGCAGCGCTTTGAAGGTTGTGGCATAATCCACCGAACCACCTTTTCGCGTACCAACGTTCGAATTGATCATACAAATCTTACCCGATACAATTCCGATTCCAGAAACATTTGTACCACCTGCTCCAAATCCACCTTTATTTTCCATTCCGGCAAGCGGAAGTAACTCCAAAAAAGGACTATCTTGATCCAATACCAGTTCTATTCGTTCACGTGCGAGTAGTTTTCCTTTACTACGTGCGCGTTCAATGTGTTTTTCCTTTCCTTGAAAACGGCTTTCTTCCAAGTGTTTTTCCAGCTTCTCGATCAATTTTTGCATCTCAGCATAATTGTCTTTGTATTGCTGGCTGTTCGGATTAATTTTTGATTTTATTGCTCTCATAGTAGAACGTAATACATTAAAATTTAGAAATATCTGTTAATTGTACTTCAAATGGGTCTCCCAACGAATCGACATATTCTTGTCCAAAATACTTAATAAAACGCTGAAGTCCTTTTTCAGTAAAATGTGGAATTAGCAAACTCCAAATCATTTTTTCCCCGTCTTCTGTTGTCTTTTCTCCTCTAATGATTTGCTGTGAAAGCCAGAAAAAAGTCAACATCCAAACCGTAAAAGCGATATTGTTATACACGCCAGGGAATTGCTCCGGCTTTAAATTACCTTGATTAATGGAATACATCAAAGTAGCCTTATTTGCGGCAATTGTATTTGCGGTAATTTCACGGAATTTTTCTTGAACATCCGGATGGTTCAACACATTGTAATTTAAAAAGATAAAAGCATATTCCTTTTGGTACCTGTAATATAGCTGTACCTCTTTATGCAGGTTTTCAAACGAGGGGAATTGTCGTGACGTACTTCTGTCCTTTTCAATTTTATCCCACATTTCATCCACAATAGCTTTCAGCAATACATCCTTATCCTTGAAATGATATGCAAGATTCCCTCTACTCATTTCAAGATTATTTGCTAATTCATGCAAAGAAACCGCCTCAAAACTTCGTTGATTGAAGATTTTTTTAGCTTTCTTGATAATTTGAGTTTTAGAGTGTTTTGCCATCTCTATTTCATTTTAGTCGTGTTTGACTACAAATTTAGTCATGTTTATCTAAAATACAAGAAATCGGTATTTTTTTTCCTCAAAAAGTCATAAAACCTTCAAAAACAGTTATTGCACCCTTAAAATCGGAAGTAAATTGTGCGTTGGCTCAAAATAAGGTGAGCGTTTGTAAATAAAGTATAATTGTTCCCATCGATTTGAAGAAAACTCAGGGTCTTCTTTTTGTTTTCTCCGAAAATCTTCCCGTAGCTCTCGATTAGTTCCTAATAATTCAGTAGCAATATCTTCAAACACGTAAGGTGAGAAATATTCTTTTTGCTGCACATAGCTATCCATAAAACTCCAGTTAAAAAAGCTGTCGGGTTGGCGTGGATCGAGTATTGCAAGAATGTATGTTGCTTTATCTTGCTTAACAGGAACAACAACATCTCCTGAATTCAATACCACTTCAACGGGTTCCCATTCCGCTTGCGTATTAAAATGCAAAAACCTACCTTCATACGGTTTATTTACTGATTCAAAGCTTTGAATACGGCATTGTTCAGCCCTAATTAACGAATCATTTTTTACGTATTTATACTCCACCTTATTTAGATCTAATAATGAAATTATATCGCCTTCAGTTCTTCTCACGATATAAAAAGCTGGAACAGTAATTGAGTCTGATGCCACATGTGTTTCAAAGCTATTCAAGTTAAATACCTCTGCGCTATCTCTAAAATATTTCAATCTTGGTTGCTCCGTAATTTCACTTTTCTCATACCTCCATTTATAGCCTTTGAAATCAACAGACGTAGCTTCGTTACTTAATTTGTAATTCACCCCTATTCTAGACTGATTCCATGATAACTTTTTGGTTTTTTCTCGTGCTGCTTCAATTTCAGATTCGTTGTTCATCGTCCAGGCAATCAACTCCATAATTACAGCAAAAGTGCTTCGCACACGATCTGGGAATGGTTTTAACATATGTGCCTCTGTTGTAAAAGAAATTGTGTGAAACAACTCAGCGTACCCCATTGCATAACGTGGAGTGCCATTAAACGAATAAATTCCATCCTCAAGGGTTTTCCCTTTCAGAGAAACGTAAGGAAAAAAGTCATACCCCCATTTTTGCGGTAAGCTCTTTTCCATGTATGGAATACAGTTCTCAAATTGAATGGTACGAATCGGTTCTGGAAGTCTCTCTTTTACAGGAGCAATATAGGTCATCGTATATTGATAGTCAGCGCCATTACTAGTGTGTGTATCAATAAACACATCAGGATCTAAAGCATGAAATAAAGTAGCGAAAGCTACCATATTTTCACTGCCTGTTTTAATAAAATCACGATTCAAATCTAAATTTCGCGCATTTCCTCTGAAACCATATTCTTCTGGTCCGTTTTGGTTAGCCCTGCTTGTACTCGAACGATTTAACATCCCACCGATATTGTAAGAAGGTATAATCCCAACAACAGGAAAATTTTTCTGTGTTTGTTCATCAGCATAGGCATATTCGTGAACGAGTTGCATACTTGCATTGATTCCACATGGCTCTCCCGGATGAATACCATTATTCACCAGTAATACCGCTGAATTCCTTGCTTTTTCAAAAGTTTTGGCAGAGTCTGGTAATGCATTTAGAACGCATAACAATAATGGTTTTCCCGCATCTGTCGTCCCCATTTGGTACAAAGCAATTCGTGGGTTTTCATTAGCATATTTCTCATAAAAAAAGACCATTTCATCGTAAGTAGGCGTTCGATTGCTTGTCATCAAGTCCTCTACCTTAAATACGGTTTCCTGAGCAACAGTTTCGTTAACAAGGAAAAACAACGCAATAAGACAAAAACACATTAAACAATTTTCTTTCATAAAAAAAATATTAAAGCGATTAAAAAGATAACGATGATTACAAGATACTGCCATACATCTACGAAATAAGGTGCGTATTTATTTAACTTCTCCTTTATGGACATCATTATGAATTTATTTAGCTCGACTAAGATATAATATTTCTGTAAATCACAGTTTCTGAAATTAACAACACATGTTTAAAGTACCATTTGAAGTAGTTACGCATTCATTCAGGATTTAGAAAAACAGGTTAAAAATTTATAACGAACAAGTTTAATCAAAATAAATGATTACTTTAGT
This sequence comes from Lishizhenia sp., assembly GCA_007117055.1. Classification (GTDB taxonomy): domain Bacteria; phylum Bacteroidota; class Bacteroidia; order Flavobacteriales_D; family Crocinitomicaceae; genus CSBr16-161. The sequence continues at coordinate 3,804 of SKHH01000091.1, forward strand.
TGTCCATCAAATAACAAATTGAAAGTTAGTTTAACCGTATAACAAAAGCAATATGGCTGGAGAAAATAAAAAAAAGAAAAGCATCGTAAAGCGAGTATTAAAATGGACAGGGATTTCATTTTTACTGCTTTTAATCGCATTGATTTTAATTCCGATATTTTTCAAAGAACAAATCAAAGACCTCGTTATCAACGAAGCGAATAAAATGCTGAAAGCAGACATTGCCTTAGGTGGATTTGATTTAACCTTTATTTCTACTTTTCCGAAGATGACGCTTACTTTAGAGGAGTTGTCTGTCACAGGAAGGGATGAGTTTGATGGAGTTCGATTAGTTGACATCAAACGATTTGATGCACATGTTGGGTTTTGGAGCGTCATCAGTGGAGATGATATCACCATTAATTCTATTGCTTTACACGAGCCGAAATTTGATGTTCGAATTCTATCGGATGGAACAACCAATTATGATATTATGAAGTCTGAAGAAGAGCTAAAGGAAGAATATCCAGACGAAGACATTGAAAGTACTCCGTTTAATTTAACACTCTCACATTACGAAATCAATAATGCGTATATCCGTTATGACGATCAACCGGGGAATATGTTTGCCGAACTTGTAAACCTCACACACGAAGGGAATGGAGACTTAACACTTGAAGTCATTGACTTTGAGACTAAAACGATCATTGATGGACTTACGTACAAAATGGATGGCATCACCTACATGAATGAAGTTGAAACAGATTTCACCATGAATCTTTTAATGGAATTCAGCGAAAATTCTGATAAGTTTACGTTGAAGCAAAATGAATTGCGCTTAAACAATTTATCTCTTTCTTTTGATGGTTATTATGAAATGCTGGATAACCACGATGACATGGATATCACCTTGAATGCACAACGTACTACATTTAAAGACTTGTTATCACTAGTACCTGCATTTTATCATACGGGATACGAAAGCATGTTGGCTTCGGGTGATATGGAATTAAAAGGGTTTGTGAAAGGGAAAATGGACAGCCAAGTCATGCCAGCCTTTCAATTCGGATTAAATGTAAGGAATGCAGGAATAAACTATCCCGATATGCCATCATCGATCGATAATATTCGTTTAGACATGAACACCCAATTCCCAGGAGGTGCGGATTTAGACAACATCGTATTAGACATAAATGCATTTCAGGCATCCTTCGTGGACAACACCTTAGATGCAGAGCTACACATGCGTAATCCTATGACTGATCCTTATTTGATGTCCAAAATAGTTGCGAATGTAGATTTATCAACGATAGAACAAGTATACCCATTAGAGGAAGGTGAAAATCTAAATGGTCTGCTTTATTCTGATTTATTGTTAGATGGTCGTATGTCAGCTTTAGAAGAAGAACGCTACGAAGACTTTAAAGCAGAAGGAAGTCTAAAAATAAATGATTTTCATTATGAAAGCGAATCATTACCAGAAGGAATGGACATTCATACATTAAGCTTTTTATTCTCGCCAGATCGTTTGCTACTTGAGGACTTAACAGCACAATTAGGACAATCGGATTTTGCAATGAAAGGAGAAATTCAAAACTATATGAACTATGTTTTTAACGAAGAGGCGTTAACCGGCACATTTGACTTCAATTCTACATTCTTAGATATTGACGCCCTAATGCCAGAATATAGCTCAGAAGAAAGTGAAGTTACTGAAGAGGAAACAACTTCATCTGAAGAAGTTGAACCTGTATTAATCCCTAATAACATTGATTTCACACTGAATACCCGCATCGACAAGATGAATTATGATGGAATGGAAATCAAAAACCTAAGCGGTATGGTTTCATTAAAAGAAGAAGTGGCTCGTTTAGATAATTTATCCTTCCAAACGTTAGGAGGAGGAATTACTTTATCTGGACTTTACAACACTCAAAATCACGCCGTACCACAAGTAGAATTTGGATATGGATTAAAGGATATAGACATTCAATCCTTGGTACAGTTTTTCCCATCCGTTGCTACTATGGCTCCTATTATGGAAAGTGCTTTTGGAGCTATATCCTCTGACTTTCGACTTGTTGGGGATCTTCAACCCGATTTTTCCCCCATTTATTCCACATTAACGGGAGGAGGGTCTTTATTCACAAATGAGGTAGAAATTAGAGATTACGAACCCATAGAGCGTTTGCGTAATACGGTAGAAATTGATCAACTTAAAGACACACGTTTCCGAGACGTGCGCATTCGTTTCTCATTTGAAGACGGTTTAGTTCGCGTACAGCCATTTACTGTAAGAATGGGAAATATTTCGACCACGATAGAAGGAACTACTTCATTTGAACAAGAAATTGACTATAAATTAAATATGCAAGTTCCGAGAAGTGCCATCCCAGGACCAATTCTTCAAGCGGCCGAACAAGCGGTCAGTGCAGCTCAAAATATCCCTGGATTCAAAATGAAAGAACTCCCGGCTATTATTCCCGTTAATGCACTTATCACGAACACCGTTACAGATCCTAAAATTAAAACCGATTTCAGAGAGCAACTCATGGAATTAGGAGGTGATGTAAAAGGAGCAGTAAAAGAATTAGTTGATGAAACAATTGAAAAAGTAAAAGACACTGTTCGCGCTGTGGTAGAGGAAAAAATCGAAGATGCAAAAGACGATTTACGAGAGCGCAGGGATAAAATAATTAACGATGCACAACGTCGTGCAGACAAAGTAGTGGCAGAGGCAAAAACACTTGCAGATAGAACCCGACGAGAAGCAGATGAAAACGCACAAAAACTTATTGATGAAGCAGGAAACAATCCTGTTCGTCTCAGAGGTGCTGAAGTCGCTGCTGAGCGCGTTCGAAAAACTGGTGAAGATTCGGCTCAACGTATTGAAAGAGAAGCACAAGAGCGCGCTGACGCCATTATGAAAGAAGCAAGAGAACAGGCCAGTCGTTTGGATTAATAACAAAGACTATTTACAGTAGCTCAAAAATAGCATTGCCTTCGGTAAAAAAATGTAATACCCAGGGTAAACGCATTTACTATTGTACTAATAACGATATTTTAAATGCGTTTGCCCTTATGTAAAACCTCATTTTTTTTGTGAAAGTTTGAAAAAAATGTTTAGCTTTGAGTAACATACTGAATAATGCGCTATTTAATTATTTTACTTTTCACTTTTTCTTTTTACTCTTATGGTCTTTCTGAGAGCAAGTTGGACACGCTAGTACCTCTTTTTCTTGAATCAGACACCGACGAACAAATTGAAATACTATTTATTATTCAGCCAGAGCTGGAAAGAATGAATGTTGATTCACTTCTTTACTTTTTAGATATTATTTACGTTTCTGCCGAACAAGAAAACCGTTCTGATGTACTCGCATTTTATGAGTATTTTTTTGGATCGTATTTGAGTGCAAAAGGAATGCAAGAAGCAGCGCTTCAAAAGTACTATGTATCACTTCCATTCTTTCAAGAAGAGAACAACGATACCATTTTAGCCATATTACACAACTTGATTGGAAATGCTTATTTAAAAGACGGAAAACTTGACCTCTCCGAAGAAAATTATTTGCTTTCCACTAGCTATGGTAAAAAATCTGGTGTTCCAAAATTTGAGTACTTCAGTTTTTCAAATCTTTTCCGTGTTTATTTAGCTCAAGGAAGAGATGAAGAAGCTAAAGAAATAATCGACTTGTTTATTCGCTTTTACCAAAACGATGGAAATAGTCGTAATTTGGCCACAGGTTATGGATTGTTAGGGCAATACTATTTGAATCAAGGAGAACTCGAAAATGCTGTAATGAACTATGAACGAAGCCTTGAATTGAACCTTGCTGATGGTGCTCCGTTGTTAGTGGCGAATGGTTACACAAATATGGCTATCGCTAGTTTTTATCAAGAAGATTATCTTAGAGCTAAACAATATTTCAAACTAGCATTGAGCTACAGAGAAATGGTAGGTTTGGATTTTTACACCATTGAAAGTTATCACAATTTAGGCGATTATTTCCATGGTCTTAGTGAATATGACAGTGCGTTAGTCTACTACAACAAAGCCGCTGAATTAGCAACATCATCCAAGAACACAAAATTATTGGTAGATGCATACACAGAAATTTCAGATGTTTATGCGACATTAAAAATGTTTGAGAAACAAGCCAACACCCTACAAGAAATTGTTCTATTGAATAAAAAACTGTATTCCGAAAAATCCTCCTCAGAATTAGCTGCAATGCGGGTACTATTTGAAAAGGATAAAGAAGCGTTAAAACGCCTGACTAGTCAGCGAGAGGAAGCGCTTCAAGCCAAAGTAGCCTCGGTAAAAAGTAATTGGAATACTTGGATATGGGTCTTCACAGGGTGCTGTCTTTTTCTTATTTTCATTGTTTACTACACAAAACAAAAGAGTAAACAGTCAACAGAATAGATTTTTAATTGTTTACATAACATAAATCGAAGAGTTATGAATAAAGAAGCGACATTTGGAGCAGGATGCTTTTGGTGTATTGAAGCGTGTTTTGCAGAATTAAAAGGAGTTCTAAGTGTGCAATCGGGTTATTCAGGTGGACACATTAAAAACCCTGCATATCGTGAAGTATGTTCTGGAAGGACAGGACATGTAGAAGTTGTTAGAGTGGTTTATGATGAATCTCTTGTTTCTTATGATGAGCTTCTAGAAATCTTCTGGAATGTTCATGATCCTACTACATTAAATCGCCAGGGAAATGATGTGGGAGAACAATATCGTTCTGTTATTTTTTACCACGATGAAAACCAGAGAAAAAGTGCGGAATATTTTAAACATAAACTTACTGAAAATAAGGTTTGGGAAAAGCCCATTGTGACAGCCATCGAGCCTCTGATTAACTTTTATTCGGCAGAGGAAGAGCATGACAACTACTTCGAACGAAACCCAGAACAGCCTTATTGCGCTGCTGTTGTCCGTCCTAAAGTAGAAAAATTCAGAGCTGTTTTTAAAGAAAAGTTGAAGTCTCAGTAGCAAATTATGTTTCATGCCCTAAAAATTCAGCATCTGTTCCTCATAGGATTCTTGCTTTTTGCAAATGGATGTGGTTATTTTTCCATTCGAAACATAGATAAAGCGGGACAAGGGACTACAAGTATTAACTTGAGTCGAAAAAGGTTGACTTTTATTCCCTATGAAGTATTTGCTATGCGTAATTTAGAAGAGTTATGGCTTTTTAAAAATCAACTCTCAGAAATCTCTCCTCAAATTGGTCAACTAAAAAATTTGACCAAACTCTATTTAGGTAGAAACAATTTAACGCAACTGCCTGAGGAAATCGGGGAACTTACAGCACTGAAAACCTTATCATTGCGAAATAACTCATTGGACTCACTGCCGAGCAGTTTCGGTAAATTAAAAAACTTAGAACACCTAATTTTGGATCACAACAATTTCAAAACACTACCAAAAGTACTTGGAGAGTTACCTAACTTAAAAACCTTAAGCGTTAATTTTAATCAGCTGGAAGAAATTGATCCTTCTATTTTTAAAGGCGGTGCCATTGAATTACTTTACCTCAACTATAATCTATTAACACAAATTCCTGAAGAAATTATTCACTTGAGTAATTTACACGAATTGCATTTAGACCACGCCGGCTTGATGCTCGAACTACCCGATGCGCTATGCAACCTAAGAAGATTAGACATACTCGTAATTGATAAAAGTATTCAAGTTCCCCGCTGTTTATTTGTTCGAAGGGCTCCGGGAATGGAACTTATCATTCGTTGACCTAGCATTGTTTTCTTCCTCAGAAATCATCATACTAAAAAGTAAGAAATCATACGCTGCGTGTGCGGCAATTACAAACCACAATCCATACACCTCATAACTGAAAGCGAGTAAAACAATAAATGGTAAAACAAGCAAACCATGTAAGCTTTTTCGCCAGCTGAAAGGATTTAAATAGCCATGAATTGCAACAAATAAAACAGAAGTTATCCACGGACCAAGCCATGTTTGAATACCAGCACGGAACAATACCTCCTCTCCAAAACCTGCGGCAAAGGAAATAAATAAAACGTCCCACCATCCTAGTTTTAACGAACGAATCATTCGCATTTGTTGACGGGACAGTTCTTCAAAAATATCCAACTGGGTAACCAACAAAACAAAAGCGGCATACACTAATCCAAATTGAATACCCAACATCCAATACCCCTCACTCAACTCCGAAAAAGCGAGTATTTCCGACACTGTTTTTTCTTCCCATCGGATAAGGGCATAAATTGCAGGCAATGGAAAACCGATTAAGGTAATCAAACCTAATAATCTAAACTTCCATTTTACTCCCATCCTTTTATTATTTTTGTCTAAAAATAGTAAAGTTTGTTTGATCACTCAATACGAAAAGCAAAACTAAAACTCAACTAAAATGAAAGAATTAATTCTCAAATGGATAGCCTCATTCTATGATATTAACACCACCGATGAACTGGTTGCACTCTTTTCACAAAGTGATCATTTTTGGCACAGTGTGGCTTGGTCGGTACTCATGCTTGTCTGTACTGTAATCGTTTCGCTAATTATTTGGTGGGTCACAAAAGAAATACTGTTAGGTTTTGTGCATTCATTTGCGAAACGAACCAAAACGAACTTTGATGATTTGTTGGTAGAAAACAAATTCTTCGATGCTTTAGCGCATGTACTTCCGCTACTCTTTTTAGATTATTTTTTCTCCATTGTGTTTTTTTCAGCGCCTAAAGCGTTCGATTTTGCTGACCGCATCAATGAGGTATTAATTGCTTTTGCTGTGCTTGTTTCTTTGCGCAGACTCATGAATACATTTGGTGCCATTTTAAAGTCTCGACCCTCCTTGGAAAGCAAACCTATAAATGCCTATATACAAACTATCAAGATAATTATAACCATCGTAATGATTGTCATCATGCTTTCATTAATTACCGGACAATCACCCACGTTTTTCCTCACTTCTTTGGGGGCAATGACGGCCATTCTTTTGTTAGTTTTCAAAGATACTATTCTTGGATTAGTGGGTAGCATTCAATTGGCAGCAAACGATATGGTTCGCATTGGTGATTGGGTTTCCATGGAAAAATTTGGTGCAGATGGTGATGTTATTGAAATAAACTTAACTACTGTTAAAGTGCAAAACTGGGACAGGACCATTACCACCATCCCTACATACAATTTTATTTCTGACAGTTTTAAAAACTGGCGTGGAATGTCAGAGTCCGGTGGTAGAAGAATCAAGCGCTCGGTATTTATTAAAATGGATAGCGTAAAATTTGCTTCAGACCGATTAATTGAAAAGTTATCAAAAATAAAAGCTCTTCATGAGTTTATCGAAGAGCGAGAAGGTGAAATTCAGGCCTACAACAAAAAGCATGAATTAGCAGAAACCCAAATAAATGCGCGACGACAAACAAACATTGGGTTATTTCGTCGGTATTTAATTTACTACTTAAACAATCATGAACGAATTCATCAAGGAATGACAATTATGGTGCGACAACTTTCTCCAACAGAAAATGGAGTACCTATCGAGGTTTATTGCTTCACAAATACAATTGCATGGTTAGAATACGAAGAAATCGCATCCGATATTTTTGACCATATTTTCGCTGTTGTGAAGGATTTCGATCTTGAAATTCACGAAAGTCCTTCAGGAATGGATTTTCAAAAAGTTTTGATGCAAAGAAATGGTGGTAATGCATAGCGTCTCACTAATAACGCATTTTAAAGTCAACGAAAAACTTTACTCCGACTAACAAGAGTAAAAAGATGACTTCTGGAAAACCTAGGAAAAATGCCATTCCTATGGATAAACCTGCACCAGCAATCCCAATGGATAGCGCTTTCATTCTGCGCTTAAAAAAGTATTTCTCCTCAAAGAAACGATACTGTTGCGTGGTTATAAAAAATTGTTTGTACTGCATGTAATTCCCCAACAACACCAAAGGAAATAAAATAACTCCCTGAGGAATAGGTATTCCTAACTCTTCATAGGATAGGAATTCAATAAATGAGCTGTAAAAATCGATTGTAGGTGTAATTACCAAAACAGCAACATGCGCTACAACAATCAGCGCTACCATTAATATAATAGACAAGAACGTAAAATTCGAAATTGAA
>SKHH01000157.1 GCA_007117055.1 Lishizhenia sp.
TGAAATGATCATCGCTAGCGTTAGTGTAATTTTTCTTTTCATAGTAATAAATTTAAGAACTAATATAGTTCATATTACTTTCATTCCACACAAATTATTTTAAAATCCCATGAAAATTAAAAAAGATCATTATTTTCGTAGGGTGTTCTTAATGAACACGAATAGAGTTTTTTCTAAGCATGATTAAAACAAAAGAAAAATGAATACTATACAACGATTATTTGACATTCCTTATTACCAGTTGAAAACCAATCCGCAAGATGTTATGTTTTCAACAAAAATCAATGGTAAATGGACAGCAGTTTCGACTCAAGAATTTATTGATAAAGTAAACGCAACTTCTCGTGGGCTAATTGCTCATGGTATTGAGCCAGGAGATAAAGTTGGGTTGGTTTCAAGCAACCGAGTGGAATGGAATATTATGGATATTGCTATACAACAAGTAGGTGCAATTGGTGTTCCAATTTATCCCAACATCTCAACAAAAGACTATCAATATATCTTTAACGATGCAGGGATAACGTTATGTTGTACAGGAACGGATGAGTTGTATGAAAAAATAAAAAGTATTCAACCGGAACTTCCTACTCTTAAATATTTATTTGCCTTTGATCGTTTAGAAGGGGCTCCATTTTGGGAAGAAATTGCTGAAAAAGGAGGAGAGGTAGATCACAAAGAAGTGGAAGCGCGGATGGCGAATATTAAAAATGAAGATTTGGCTACTATGATTTACACTTCTGGAACTACTGGAAATCCTAAAGGTGTAATGTTGTCACATAATAACATCTTGTCGAATGTTACTGCGTGTATTCCTAGGATTCCTGCGCATAAAGACAGTAAATCATTATCCTTTCTTCCTGTATGCCATGTGTATGAACGAATGCTTCATTATTTGTATATTCGAATAGGTTGCTCAATTTATTTTGCGGAAAGCCTTGAAACAATCGGAGATAATATCAGAGAAGTACAACCAGATATTTTTACAGCTGTTCCGCGTTTGATCGAAAAGGTATATGCTAAAATTATAGCTAAAGGAGATGAACTAACAGGTATTAAAAGAAGTCTCTTCTTTTGGGCCGTTGCGTTGGGTGAAGAATTTGAACAAGAAGGTAAGTCTGGATGGTACAAATTGAAACTAGCTATTGCACGAAAATTGATTTTCTCCAAGTGGAAAGAAGCATTAGGTGGAAATGTTAAGGCAATTGCTTCTGGAGCAGCAGCGCTACAGCCTAGATTAGCACGTATTTTTATGGCTGCTGAAATCCCAATTTTGGAAGGGTACGGTTTAACGGAAACAAGCCCTGTTATTTCTGTAAATTGTTTAATTAACGGAGTAAAATTCGGAACAGTTGGTACTGTAATTGATGGGGTAGAGGTTAAAATTGCAGAAGACGGAGAAATTTTAGCCAAAGGACCTAATGTGATGATGGGTTATTACAATCAACCTGAAAAAACCAAAGAAGTATTGGAAGATGACGGTTGGTTTCATACAGGAGACATTGGTGAAATGGTGGACGGTAAGTATTTAAAAATAACGGATCGTAAAAAAGAGATTTTCAAAACTTCTGGAGGTAAGTACATTATTCCACAAGTGATGGAAAACAAGTTTAAGGAATCACGTTTCATTGAACAAATCATGGTAATTGGAGAGGGTAAAAAGCATCCTGCTGCATTAATTGTTCCCCAATATGAATTTGTACAAGATTGGTTGAAGCGCAAGGAAATCAAACTTTCAGATGACAGTAATGCGTCATTAATTGCCAACCAAGAAGTGATTGACCGTATTCAAGAAGAAGTAGATCATTACAACAAAGGTTTCGGTAAGTTTGAACAAATTAAAAAGTTTGCCTTACTAGAAAACGAAATGGCTGTGGAAACAGGTGAGTTAACACCAACATTAAAACTGAAAAGAAAAATAATACTAGAAATTCACAAAGCCAAGGTAAATGAAATTTATGGAGATGAGTAAATCTCAATAATATTTAGAAATACCACTTTATGTTAGTGGTTAAAAAGAGATAAAATTAAAAAGAGGATGTCTGTTCGAAGCATCCTCTTTTTGCGTTTAAGGGGCTGTATGTGAATTATTCATTATCCAACCAAATCGTATCTCTACCCGCGTAAACATAGCTTCCATCAGCATCAATAGAATCTTCACCATACATGTTTAGCATGGGTGTTTCGGGTCTAGGGCCTAATTTAAAACTCCGTTCCTCTTCATCAGCAAACCCTTCAGCGTTAGCTTCATTATCTACTTGCTCCGTTTCAGAGGCAGTAGTCTCTTCAGTTGATGTTTCATTGTTACAAGCAAAAAAACCGAAACAACAAACAACATAGATCCATTTTGTTTTCATGATTATTTATTTTAAAATTAATTCTTAATAAACTTTGTTTGGTATACAGCTTTGTTTTGTCTAAAATAATTTATTGTGTAAACCCCACTACTTAAGTTCTCAATGTTAATAGTAGAATGCATTGATGAAGTTGGTATTTTTTTAACTATTTTACCTTCTGTATTTCGAATTTCAAGTATCCCTTCTTCTAAGTTCTTGATGGTAATAAAATCGGTACTTGGATTAGGGTATATCACAATTGAATGAAGTGAATTATAATTAATCCCTGATGTATTTATCTCTACACAGGTCGAAGTATCAATACAACTGTTTTTATATAATTCAACAGCATAACTACCATTAGAAGCAGGAGTGAAGGTTGGGTTAGTTTCGTTGGGGATTGGAGAATTAGTCGTACAGTCGATCCATTGATATTCAGCGTCTAACTCATTGGAAGTAAGTGTTCCATTTTCTAGAGTTATTGAGTTATCAGGTGAATTATTAATGATAACATTGATCATTAACCTTTCTTGACTTTCGCACTCATCTACTGTTTGAGAAGCGAAGTAGGAAGAATTGTCTTCAAGTTCTGTTTCAGGAGTTAATTCTTCATCGTCAGAAGCTGAGCTATACCATTTGATATCATTACCTTGTGCTAATAAATCTTCAACTGTAGCTGCTTCACAAAAGCTTTGAGTGTTTTCACCTATAGGTTTTTGAGTTTGTAAAATGGTAACCAAAACTTCTATACGCTCCTCACTTTCGCAATCGTCCATTGTTTGAGAAGCGAAGTAGGAAGAATTGTCTTCAAGTTCTGTTTCAGGAGTTAATTCTTCATCGTCAGAAGCTGAGCTATACCATTTGATATTATTACCGTCGGCTAATAAATCTTGAA
>SKHH01000052.1 GCA_007117055.1 Lishizhenia sp.
AGAAAGAGGGATTATTCCGCTGCGCTCCATGCTCTCCCGTTGGTCGGGTCGAACCCGATGGTTCTCATCCCTCTTTATGGATCATCAATAGTAGAAAGTTATGACATAAAAAAAGGCCTTGTTCTAAACAAGACCTCTGGCGGAGAAAGAGGGATTCGAACCCCCGATACCTCTCGGTATGCCGGTTTTCAAGACCGGTGCATTCAACCGCTCTGCCATTTCTCCGTGGCAAAAGTAGTAATACTATTTTTACTAACAAGTAGATTTTTGATAAAAAATTTACTTTTTTTTCATGCTGCTAATTTTTAGTGAGTTGGAGCCGCAACAAAAGAATCTATAGAGTAATAATTATGAAATAAGTACGAAACTTTATATTTCCTACAAATGAGTGCTGTTTAGATTATTTTATTTCAACATGTAATGTTGTATAGCGGTCATAATATCTCGAATCTGCCAGTGAATCAGATTGCTTTCTTCAGTAACTGTCATTCCTCCTTTTAAGTATAATTGCATCAGGGTCTCAAATAATTGTGCATGAATAATTCCCAGTTCATTGACACTTTCTTTTAATACTTGGTTCGAAAAATCGATTGTGCTATCATAGTATTCCGCTAATTGGTTACGGTTGTTATTGAGGATCTGTATTTGTTCCTCAGCCTTATTTATATTAACCTTTAATGGTACTTTGTCTAGTTTTTTAAAAGCGTTTAAAAGACTTTCTGTCATGCCTTGAAAAGTAGCTGAAAGACAAATACGAGCAAACTGTTCAAATGGGACACAGTAAATGGTGTAGTTGGAAAACGATTGTTGTTTGCCGATCTCAAATAAGTATTCTTTTGGAATAGACTGATTCTTAATTGTGATGCTATGTGAACTGCTACTTTTTAATCCGAATGAACTCCAACTTGGAGTTAAGGATACTTTTTCTTTTGAAATTATATAACTATTGGTTTCTCCTTTTTCATTTACTGCATTAAAGGTAAAATGAGAGGCATGATCTGCTCCTGAACATTTGCTCCATGCTCCATTGATGATGTAACAGCTATCTTTTGATTGAACTGTTCCACTGTTAAAGCCACTTCCACTTAAAATGGTATCGGGTGCAGAGAAAAGCTCATTAGCCGTTTTTTCATCGAAAAATCCACAGAAATAATTCGCTCCAGCTCCTAGATTATGCACCCACCCTAAGCCACCATGAATTTGAGCGGTTTCAATTAGTTTTTTTGTTCCTTCTAAGAGTGTTAGTTCTAAACCTCCTAAGCTTTTTGGCACAAATAATTTAAAATACTTTTGTTGAATCAGTGTATCAATCCATTGGTTGGGAAGTTTATGTTCTGTGTAATTTTCTACACTTTTTTCAAAGTTTTTGTTTAAATGCATAGCGTCGTTTTTAGTGCATTTCTAATTTCTTCTTCGGAATAATAATGATCAATTTCTATCACTCCAAAATCTTTGATTAAATTGAAGTTAATGAAGCCATTCCTATTCTTTTTGTCGTTTTTCATCCAATGTAATAACTGATCGATTTCAGCCTCATCAAGCTCGATGGGTGGGTAGCAGACCTCAATAGTAAGTTTTATTTCTTCATAAATAGCAGAACTTAACCTGTCTTGCTGATGTGACAAATAAGCTTCGGTGACCATTCCCCAAGCTACGCAGTTACCATGTGGAAGTGACGAACCTTTTTGTAGAAGAAAGCTCTCTACTGCATGCCCGATGGTATGACCCATATTTAGTTTTTTTCGCTCTCCTTTTTCTTTCGGGTCATTTTCAACGATGTCATTTTTAATTTCAACACTCTTAAAAATAAGTTCAGAATTAATTGTTTGTGGAGTTGTTTTTTTTGCAACCTGCCAATATTCTTTAGAATGAATTATTCCATGTTTTAGCATCTCAGCTTTCCCAGATAAAAACTCTTCATTAGGTAAAGTGCTTAAAAATATCGGATCACAAATAACGAATTGAGGATAAGAAAATAAACCTAAATCATTTTTTACTCCATTAAAGTCGATTCCTGTTTTCCCTCCAACGGATGCGTCAACCATGCTAAGTAGAGTAGTGGGAATGTTTATGAAATCAATTCCTCTTTTATAAATAGAAGCAATAAAACCACCCATATCAGTGATTACGCCACCTCCAAGGTTTAAAAGCAGGGCATTTCTGGTGATGTTATACTCTTGAAACGCAGACCAAATTTGTGCGCATATTTCTAATGTTTTATTTGCTTCTCCGGAAGGGATGGTGAAAACTTCCGCATCAGATAGCTTATCAAAATGGGTTAGAAGATATGCTAAACAATGTTTTTCTGTGTTTTCATCTACTAATATTATGTAGTGATCATATTTTTTGTTTTCATTGTTATTTAAGTGTTTACTTAATGATGATTCAAGTATTGAACCAATTTCTACGGTATATGTATTTGCTTGTATTTGATGCATCTAAAATGTGTAAAAATGTAACCAATGGATAAAGTTATAAAAGTTTTTTTTGAAGTTGTTGATTTTTGTCATTGTTAGATGATAAAAGGAAATTAAATTTACCGCCATGATTTCATTTGACAATACAGAAATTGCTTTTAAATATAAGTCGGATAAAGACTTGCTTCGTGCTTATCGTTTGTTTCAATTGGTAGGTAAATCTTGGTTAGTTCGTTTTGGTAAAAAAATGCTGCCCATAGCTTTTAAATTTAGACTTCCAGTTAAGGGAATTATTAAAGCTACTATTTTTAGACAGTTTTGTGGTGGGGAAAGTATTGATGACTGCGACAATACAATTAAACTGTTGCACGAGTATAAAGTCGGTACAATATTAGATTATTCTGTTGAAGGAAAAGTAGAGGAAGATGATTTTGATGCAACATGTAATGAAATTATTGCTACTTTGAAAAAAGCGAAAGGTAATCAAGCTATTCCATTTGCAGTGTTTAAAGTTACGGGAATAAGCAGACACGGGTTACTCGAAAAATTAAATGATGAAGAAAATGAAATTTTAGATAAAGAAAGAGCCGAGTTTGCCGAAGTGTTTAAGCGTGTTGATAAAATTTGTAATTATGCAGCCAAAAGCGGTACTCCCGTATTTATTGATGCGGAAGAATCTTGGATTCAGAACACAATAGATCGGTTAGCAACTTCCATGATGCAAAAATACAACAAGGAAGAAGTGTTTGTATTTAATACCTATCAAATGTATCGTCATGATCGTCTTGGATTTTTAAAAGAACAATTGAGACAGGCAAAACAAGGTAATTTTAAACTTGGCATAAAATTAGTACGAGGGGCATACATGGAAAAGGAGCGAGAACGAGCTGCAGAACTAGATTACCCTTCTCCAATTCAGCCGGATAAAGTTTCCTGTGATAACGACTTCAATTCAGCATTAAATTTGATTATCGATGAATTAGATCATTTTGCATTGTGCTGTGGTACGCATAATGAAGAGAGCTCTTTATTACTAACCGAACTGCTTAAAAATAAAGGAATAAATCAGGACGATTCACGAATTGTTTTTTCTCAACTATTGGGAATGTCTGATCACATCTCCTTCAATTTGGCACATCATGGATTTCGGGTAGCAAAGTATGTACCTTATGGTCCAGTTAAAGAGGTGATGCCTTATCTATTGCGTAGAGCAGATGAAAACACATCTGTTGCCGGTCAAACAGGTAGAGAGCTATCTTTATTATCAAAAGAGTATAATCGCCGAAAAAAACATAAATAAGTAAAGTTTTTTGTAGCTTTATTCTTTCTTAGCTGATTTTTTTCTTGTTAATAAATCAAATTCGTTGTTAGATTGAAATTCAGAAAGAGATAAAATATAATCATGAGAACATCTCAAGTAATTAATTTCTGTTTCACTATCCTCAGTGTTTCTGTGGTGGCTTTTTCTTTATTTATCGATGTAAATACAGAATTGTATCGATTAGCACACCTTTATGATTCAGCTTTTTGTTTTTACTTTTTTATTGATTTTCTAATTAATCTTCTCAGTGCTTCGAATAAAAAAGACTATCTCTTTAAAGATTTAGGACTTCTTGATTTATTATCAGCTATTCCTGTTGTTACTGAAATTCGATTTTTAAGGATTTTTCGTATAGTAAGACTAATTAAGGTTTATTTTTCATTTCAATCCATTAAAATTTACGTGAATAGAAATATTTATCAAGCTTTTTATGTTTCGGTATATCTGGTACTGAGCTATGTAATTGTTATTACCAGTTTTTTTGTGTTGCATTTTGAACAAGTGAATGGCAATATTAAAACCGCAGGAGATACGTTGTGGTGGGTGCTTATTACCGTAACGACGGTGGGGTATGGTGATTATTTTCCCATTACACCTCAAGGTAAACTTTTTGCAACACTACTTATCCTGTGTGGATTTATAGCGTTTGGTACGTTTATCTCATTTATTAATAACAAACTAAGCAGATTGGGTAGAGAGAAAAATAACTAGATATTTTGTAGCGAATTTTATCTCCTAATCATGCATATAAGGTTCTTTTTTCACCCTATTATCTTTCTGAATAGTATATTTGTAAAAAATTGAACCATGATAAGAATAACACTTTTTGCTCTCCTGTTAACTTTTTCTTTTGCATGTGGAAAACAACTTTCGGTAGAAGAGCAACTACAAGTAGATATAGAGATAATTGAAGATTATTTAAAAGAAAACAATTTGGAAGCAGAAACAACAGATTCTGGATTACATTATATCATTGTGCAGCAAGGAAGTGGGGCAGAAGTTTTGCCAAACAGTATTGTGACGGTTCGGTACAAAGGCTACTTTACCGATGGAACTATTTTTGATCAAAGTGATTCTTTTCAAACTGGATTGAGTCAAGTGATTAGAGGATGGACAGAAGGGATTCCAAAATTCAGAGAAGGTGGAGAAGGTGTTTTGTTGATTCCCTCAAAACTAGGATATGGACCGAATGGAGGTGGATCTATACCTGGAAATAAGGTTATCCTCTTTGATGTTAAAGTGCTCGAGGTGAATAATTAATTATTTGAACTTTAAGTAGAATATAAAATAAAATAGTACTCATTTCAATAGTTTTGGTTTATGGATACACAGCGTGTTTTAATAGTAGATGACGAGGAAGAAATCAGAGAGTTACTCTACTACAACTTGAAAAAAGCGAATTTAGTTCCTATATCTGTTGAAAGCGGAGAGGAGGCATTAAGTTATTTGGTAAGTAACCCTGTTGATTTGATATTGTTAGATGTTATGATGCCAGGAATGGATGGTATTGAAACGTGTAATAAAATTAGAGAAATCCCTATGCATCAACACACATTGATCTGCTTTCTCACAGCAAGAAATGAAGACTATTCTCAAATCGCTGGTTTTGATGCTGGTGCGGACGATTACATTTCAAAACCCGTAAAACCTAGGGTGTTGGTAAGCCGAATAAATGCGCTCCTTCGACGTGCCACGGCTGGTCAAAGTGAAGAACATTCTCCTTTGGTTATTGATAGAGATCGATATTTAATTACTTTAAACGGTAATGAGGTTCATTTGCCCCGAAAAGAGTTTGAGTTATTGGCGCTTTTGGCGTCCAAGCCGGGAAATGTTTTTGAAAGAGATGTAATATTGGAAACGGTTTGGGGAACAGACATTGTCGTAGGAGACAGAACGATAGATGTACATGTTAGAAAATTACGCGAAAAAATAGGAACAGATTATATTAAAACAGTTAAGGGGGTTGGTTATAAATTTATAATGGAAGATTAGAACTTTACCAATTTTACAGTGTTCATTATCTAGATAACTCTTCAATATTTATGTTACGTATTTTTATTTTTTGTTTAATAGTTTCAATATTTATTTCTTGTGATTTATCGCAGCAAACTCCAACTAATGAGGTGATTAGAGAGCGTCTTCTATTGGGTGAATTTGATGCGTATGAATATTTACCTACTGTGCATTGCGATAGTCTAGTATTAGACACGTTAAATAATTTAACCTACCAAGACTCTTTATTTTCGGGAATTTGCTTTGTGAACTTTGAAAATAGTTCATCAAAACAACAAATACAGCAGATTTTTCGTGGAAAGTTACACGGAAACTCATTGTTACTTTCTCCAAAAGGAGATACGATTTCGATGCGACTCTATAATCATGGCAGATTCACAAGAGAGTTAGTTGCTGGATATACAACAGTAATCTGTGATTCTTTGGATGTATTTCAAAATGATCTTGGAAACCAAGTGGTGTTTTTCGACGGATTGCCTTTTACAGGGAAATGCGTATCTTATTTTGATCCAATTGAATCAGATGACTCTTTGTTACAAATTGAGAAAATAAAACCTTATGCTAGGGGTGTGTTAGAGGGTGAAGTGATTTTATATAATTCAGAAGGGGAGGAGGTTAACCGTAAAATGTACAAGGGAGGAGAGCTTTTACTTCCTTGACGTTTGTTTTAAAGTAGTAGATCTTGGTACAAGATTTGATGTCTCTTTACTACAGTTTGTTTTTTCCATCTTGAGTAGCTGTTATTCTCGAAAGATTTAACTAACTTGTCCAGCGATAAATAATATGATTATGAAAAAAACGATTCTACTAGCTGTTATTCTCTTTTTTCAATTTGTACTAGTTGCTCAAATACAAGGTGATGTAGCTCGAGCGGGAAGGCAATTACTCGAAGAGTATTCTTTTGTATTGGAAGGAAATTGGAATGGGAAAATTGTCTATGATGTGGCTGTATTAAATACTGGTGAAATATCAGGGTTAAAATTTAATCACGAAGAATCAACCATCAAAAGTACTCCAGCACAAATGAAAGTGCGCAATTATATTGCCGATTGGAAGTTTGAAGCGGGAACGCATTTTCCTAAACATCATCAAGCCAGAATAATTATTACGTTAGTTAAACCGAAATAATTACACTGACAGAACCATTTAGTTTATGTAGTCTTGAATCAAATCTATAATTCCATCTGCAGTTTGTTGCTCTCGGGTCGCCGTAATATGAGCTCTTTCATAATGCGGTATGCGTTCGTTGAGTAATTCAGTGACAAAAAAAAGTAACTCTTCATCGCTTTTGGAAGCTATCAAAGGACGTTTATTCTTTCCTTGTTTTAGACGCTGAATAATTTCTTTTGTGGGGCGTTCTAGGTAAATTACGAGACCCTTTTTTTTCATTTCATTGAGATTGTCAAAAAAACAGGGAAGACCACCACCGGTAGAAATAATAGCAGGTTGCTTTATTAGTTGTTGTATCCACTGTTGTTCTTTCGCTCTAAATTGATCCTCACCGAATTCTTCAAAATATTCTTTTATTGAGAGTTGAAATTCTTGCTCTAATGCCACATCAGAGTCAATAAACGGAAGTTTCAGTGCATTTGCTAATTTCTTCCCCAAGGTTGTTTTCCCCACTCCCATAAATCCGATTAAGAATATTGGCTGAACTATTTCCATAACATGTTTACACTTGATTCTTTAAAGCTGTTTTTTCATCTCTATAGCGTTGATTTGTTTTACTAAATAGTAAATGCGCAATTAAATAGAGTAACGCTAATAAACTCATTAGTGCTCCAAAAATAAACACATTAAAAATAGAAATAAATGTGTTGTCGTATACTAATAATGTGCTGGCTGAACCAAATAGAATTCCTAATTCCAGAGAGATAAATAAAGTGCCAGATCCAATACCCCTGCGATGCGCGGGAGATAAATCAGCCATCCAAGCGAATAGCGTAGGGCTGTTGATTCCTGTTGCTACTCCAAATAAAACAGAAGAAATGGTATACCAAAAAGGATCTTTGGCAATTCCCACCATTATCATACTTCCAATTAATATAGATACACCAATTAATAAGGTTTGTCGTCGTCCAATATTATCGGATACTTTTCCAGCTGTGAGCCGAACAACAATTGTGGATAGTACATAATACACAAAAAACCAACCTTTGTTTTCAATACCAAGAAAAACGGACATATCAGGAGTTATGACAAAGATTAATCCGGAACACGCTGCTGTAAGAAACATGACTACAGCCACTGGCAAGACATCTTTTTCTATGATTTCATTTTTTTTGATGTTAAAAACAGACCAATTAAAAGGTTTAGGATTGGGTAAGGTCTCTTTCACCGTACTAATAATCCAAAGAGAAACCAAGGACAGCAAGGCAGACGAAACAAAGAGCCCATTCATACCAACTAACTGACGAATTGGAGTTCCTAAAAACTGACCTACGCCTATACCAAGTGATATCCCTGTACCAAAAACACCCATGCCGTAACCACGTTGTGTAGGGGGCAAAAGATCGGTAACCAGAGCAGTGGCTCCAGTGGGTAAAAAACCTGTTGAGAACCCATGGAAAAAGCGCAACATGAGAAAAAATAATACACTTCCACTCAACGGATAAAGAAGCGTGACAAAAGCGCAAATAATGGTTCCTACATACATGGTGCTTTTTCGCCCGACTACATCCGCCATTTTTCCAGAGAAAGGCCTTGAAATGGCTGCGGTTATCGTAAATAAAGAGATGATTAATCCTTTATATTCGGCACCGTCCAGGGATGTAATGAAATCATTTAATTCAGGAATAATCAAATTAAAGGATGTCATAAATAAAAACATCGCAACGGATAAAGCCCAAAAGTTTTTGGAGTAATTCTTCATAATTTTCGCCACAAAAGTACGCTTATAGTATAGACAACAACAAGAATATGTTTGAAAAGTTGAAATTAACTTCAACTTTCAAACTATATGGATTCCCAATTGCTGACGTGTATTAATTACGATGTCAGTCTGTCAACAAATCTTACAGGGTTAAACCTGCCCGCTTCAAGAGAGCTTCATTCGAAGGCTCTTTTCCTCGGAAAGAAATATATAGCTCCATTGGATGCTGAGTACCTCCTTTTTCCAGAATTTCCGTTTTGAATTTTTGAGCTACTTCACTATTGAAAATTCCTTTTTCTTTGAAAAATTCAAAAGCATCGGCATCTAATACCTCTGCCCATTTGTAACTATAATACCCTGATGAATATCCTCCAGCGAAAATGTGTGAGAATTGCGTAGTCATTAAATTATCCTTAACGTAGGGGTAAAAATTCATAGGTTGCATGACTTCTTGTTCTATTTCACTTAACGATTCACTTAATGCTTCAGTACGTAAATGGTAGGTCATATCAAGCATTCCAAAACTCAGTTGTCGAAGTGTAGCTAAACCTTCTAAAAAGTTGGAGCTATTCGTGATTTTTTCAATGTATACTTGTGGTAGCACTTCGTTGGTTTCGTAATGTTTTGCAAAGATTGACAGAGCTTCGTGTTCGTAGCACCAGTTTTCCATCAATTGACTTGGTAATTCTACAAAATCCCACATTACGCTTGTTCCAGATAAACTCGGGTATTTCGTATTACCCATCATTCCATGTAAGGCATGTCCGAATTCATGAAACAAGGTGGTCACTTCATTGAAAGTCAGTAAAGAAGGTTTAGAACTCGTTGGTTTTGAAAAATTACACACGATCGCTACGTGAGGTCTGCTATTTAAGCTTTCCTTTTTATATTGCGATTTAAAAGAAGTCATCCAAGCACCAGCTCTTTTTCCTTTTCTAGGATGAAAATCAGCATAAAAGACAGCAAGTAATTCTTGGTTTTCGTCTTTTACTTCATAGGTTTTTACATCCTTATGGTATTTTTGAATAGTATTTGTTTCATGGAAAGTGATACCAAATAATTTAAATGCAATTTCAAAAACACCATGAATAACTTTATCTAGCGGAAAGTAGGGTTTTAATTGTTCCTCATCTAAATCGAAAGAAACTTGTTTTAGTTTTTCTGAGTAATAGGCAGCATCCCATTTCTCTAGTTGCTGAATTCCATCTTTCTCTGCTGCAAATTGCGAAAGTTGCTCAAATTCTTTTTTTGCCGCCGGCATAGACTTTTGTTTGAGATCCGCAAGAAAGTCATTTACTTTTTCTGGAGACATTGCCATTCGGTCATCGAGTACATAATGCGCATGTGAATCAAAACCGAGTAGCTGCGCTCGTTGTAATCTTAAATCCACGATGCGCTTCACAATTGATGTATTATCGTTTTTATTTCCTCTAAAACCTCTAGCTCCAAAAGCCAAGGCCATTTTTTTTCGTAATTCGCGCATGGCTGAATAAGTCATAAAAGGCACGTAGCTAGGGTAGTCTAAGGTAAATACCCATCCATTCAAAGATCTTGACTTTGCTTCATCTTGTGCCGCCTCAATGACAGAATCGGGTAACCCTTTTAGGGAATCTTCATTCTCTAGATGTAAAGTAAAATCTTGTGTTTCTGCCAATACGTTTTCGTTAAAGGTTAAACTCAAAGAGGCTAATTCTTCATCAATTTTACGAATTTGATTTTTTCCTTTTTCATCGAGTAAGGCACCATTTCTTACAAAAGAATTGTAGGTTCTTTTGAGTAACATGACCGCTTCTTTATCTTTCGGCCATAGTGATTTATTATCATACACCTCTTTCACTTTATCAAATAAAGCGACATTAAGCATAATGTCATTTTGAAATGCAGTCAATAAGGGCGAAATTTCTTGTGCCAATTGTTGCATTTCTGGACTGGTTTCAGCTGAATTTAAATTGAAAAATATAGCTGTTACACGATCAAGGTGCAAGGTAGAAAATTCCAGCTCCTCAATGGTATTAGTGAAAGAGGTAGCTTCATTGGAGTTGGCAATGGTATCAATTTTTTGTTTACTGTCATCCATCGCTTTTTTTACAGCTGGTAAGTAATCGCTCAATTGAATTTTTTCAAAAGGAGCTGTTTCGTATGGTGTTAAAAATCTGTCTAATAAATAATTTTCCATAATTGTGTTGTTGAATAAAATAGTGGTAATAACCTAATACACTTGTAAATAAACGACTTTCTTGGTTTCGAAAAACGCCTCTGTGTAGAAGTCGGAGATTTCGATGATTTCGTAATAGGATTTTATGGGCTTCATTTCTGCCTTTAAGTCCCCTCCTTTTAAATATAAAATCCCATTCGGTAAACTATTTTGATGTTTTGATTTGATTGATTTTCTAACCCATTTTACAAATTCCGGCATTTGAGTTACTGCTCTACTTATAATAAAATCATATTTGTGTGGAATCGTTTCTGCACGTTGATTAAAAGTCGTAACGTTTTTTAAGTCTAATGCTTTTACCACCTCATTAACTACTTTTATTTTTTTACCGATGGAATCAACCAAGTGAAACGTACAATTCGGAAAAAGTATAGCTAATGGAATACCGGGAAAACCACCACCTGTTCCAACGTCTAATACTGTAGTTCCTTTCTGAAAGCTAAGAATTTTTGCGATTGCTAGCGAATGAAGAACGTGATGAATATAAAACTGATCGATATCTTTTCGACTAATCACATTGATTTGTGCATTCCACTCCTCATACAGAGGTTTTAATTTTTCAAATTGCAGTCGCTGTTCCTCGGTTAAGTGAGGAAAGTATTTTTCGATTATCTCCATAGTACAAAATTACCCAAAAAATCATATCTATGCCCACCTTCCTGTGTTCGCTATACAATTTTAACTTCTCTAAGTTTCGTTAAAACTATTTACCTCGAGAAGTTTCCCTGCAATAGAACTCAGGGCATCAT
The DNA here is from genome assembly GCA_007117055.1 of Lishizhenia sp. Taxonomy (GTDB): domain Bacteria; phylum Bacteroidota; class Bacteroidia; order Flavobacteriales_D; family Crocinitomicaceae; genus CSBr16-161. The sequence goes on from SKHH01000052.1 coordinate 11,588, forward strand.
GGCATATCACGACCACCTTTTGAGTTTTGTTTCAAAAAAACAGTTTTGAGTTACGATTTTTAGGTGTTGGAGTGGTCCTAACCGAAATGTAATGAAGTGACAGGATTGCACTATTTCTAGCGCAATCAAAAAGTTTCAGCTTGTCCCGCATAGAGGTAAGGAAGAACCGGACAATCAGTTTTCTTATTGTGGCTCCCACAGGGAACTCTTTTTTTTAATCAACAAAGTATGGGTTTACCCTAGTTAGGGGGTAATTACGCTTTATTCAAATTCAAATGAAGTAAAAT
>SKHH01000164.1 GCA_007117055.1 Lishizhenia sp.
GCATCAAGTGCTTGGTTTAATTTTGTTAGAAATCCCTTTTCCTTATGTTTTTCTGAAAACGAAACCAGTATCCAATCTCCAATGGGCTCTTGAAGTGAAAGTAACTTGTTTTTGTCCTTTTCCCAAACGGGAAAGTCGGGAGCGCTATCTATGTCTAACAGTTCATGATTTCTTTCCTTTATCGGGGCGTATTTTTCGTAAAAATCCAGTAAGGAAAGTCCTCCAATCACTTGTTTTTGTATTAACATAGAAAGGGCTCGCTCTACTTTTGTTCTTTTTAGGTTCGCTAAGGAAATATATGAATTTTCTTTATGGGTTGACTCTTCGAGGAACAACCATGTTTTTTTCAAATTTTGATAGAGCTCTTTTCCGTTGATTTGATGGTGAAAAGGTAAAGCAAAATGATGTAATTCTTTTGTTTTCAGTTTTTCAAAAATGACAGCTAATGCCGTTTGTTTTTCTGCCAAGACCAATGCGTTTTTTTCTGCATCTAATACTTTCCCTAACAAATTAGTGATTACTTGAGACTTTCCAGTACCTGGAGGCCCTTGCAACACAATGTTCTCTTTATCAAAAGCAGAAAGCGTATCAATTTGTGAAGGATCTGCGGGAAATAAACAAGAAGGGGTAAGCCGTAATTCGGAAGTTTGTGTTTCTCGTCCAAAAATAGCCGTGAGTGGAGTTTGTTTGCGTAGTTCTTGCTTTAATAAAGTCAACTCTTTGAATAAGAAAAAGCGGTGCGGATGAAAATTGGCTAAAAAATAAAGCTGTTCAATGTGAAATGCTAACCCACTCTTTTTTAATTGTTCAATCGCCTTTGTTTCGTCTGTAGGTAGTTCTAAATCAATCAACTTTTCCAAAAATGGATTGACAAACAGATCTTCTTTTTGCTCAAAACGAACCGTCTGGTTTAATCGATTATGATATGCTTTTACACTTTGAAAAAAAAGTGGGGTATTGTATGTTTTATCTTCAAGGGAAAAAGAGATCAATTGAGCCGAAACGGTAAGCGGAGACACACCACTTTCTCGTTCTGTTGATTTTGCGGTAGTGATGATAGATAGTAATTGCTGAGATGCTGGAAGCTCAAAGGTACGTTGTGACCAATTATCCGCAGAAATAGCAATTGCTTTTTTACCGACTTGGCAATTCACTAATACATCCAATTTGGACGGTGAAAGCATTTCTTTTTCCCAGATTTCTATATTTTTCTTTAATTCTGTCATCTATGACTCTACAACATTCTGCAACATCACCATTTTTATCCGTTTAACCTTATTTTGAGGATTTGTCATCTGAATTATTTCAGTTTTGAAAATATTTCAATACTTTGCGATGAATATACTACAAATATAAGTTATTTACTTTTTGTTAGAGCACGATTATTCGTTCCGAAAAGCATTTCGCAACAACTGTTTTTTCGATTTGTAAAGAACAACAATACATACATTATGAAGCACGTACTTACTTTTTTTAGTTTAATCTCTTTTTTTGCTTTTACGCAAGAAGAAGTTCTTCCGATTTATTTAACCGAGGAAGAAAAATTGCAACTCTCCACTTATGAGTTTTCAACGCAAGAAACAAGAGGAATTACCACTCCTCCACAAGGAAATATTCGTACCATGGCAGAGTGGGAGGAAATAGAATATTTACTTGTCACTTGGGTGCCAAATTTTTCCCGAACGCTTACGGATATTGTACGTGCGGCAGTAAATGAATGTAAAGTGCTCATCATAACTAATAACCCTTCTAGTGTTGCAAACACCTTGGGAAATGCAAACGTGTCTTTATCCAACGTAGAATTTGTTGAACGTGGTTATAACACGATTTGGATCAGAGATTATGCGGCAAACTCGGTGTACAAAGACTGGAACGACTCCTTGATTTTAGTGGATTGGATTTATAACCGTCCTCGTCCATTAGACAATTCTGCACCAGAGGCTTATGCGGAACAATTGGGAATACCGTTGTATCAAATGACAGAAGCTCCGACAGATATAATTGGTACGGGAGGAAATTTCATGAGCGATGGTTTTGGAACTGGTTTTGCTTCCATGCTGATTATGGATGAAAATGGTCCAGGAAACAATTTTAGTGTTACCCCAAAATCCGAAGAAGATGTGGATAATATTTTCGGGGATTTTATGGGCTTGTCACGCTACATAAAAATGGAAAATTTACCCTATGATGCGATTGACCATATTGATATGCACATGAAATTACTGGATGAAGAAACCTTAATTGTTAGTGAATATCCTGAAGGTGTAGCAGACGGACCACAAATTGAAGCGAATTTACAATATGTGTTGAGTAATTATAATTCAGTGTATGACACGCCTTACCGTGTGATTCGAATTCCTGCACCTCCTTCCACTCAGGGATTACACCCAGATCAAAACGCACATTATAGAAATTACGCAAATCAAGTGTTTGTAAACAATACGGTGATTGTTCCCTTTTACCGTGAGGAATACGATACGATTGCACGACGAGTTTTAGAAAATGCAATGCCAGGCTATAATATTGTAGGGGTAAACGTAGATGGACAAGGAGGAGAAACATTAATTGCCCAAGGAGGAGCAATCCACTGCATTACACATGCTGTGGGTGTACAAGATCCTATGATTATTTCCCATCAACGCTTAAGAGACACGTACGAAACTGCTGAGAATTACGTAGCCTCAGCCTATTTAAGTCACCGTTCTGGAATAGCTTCGGCAACGTTGTATTACAAAACAGACGAAGCAGAAGCGTATGAGTCGGTAGAAATGACTGATGTGGGTGACGAAAACTGGGAAGCTGAAATCCCTGCACAATCAGCAGGCACGGACATTTATTATTATATCCAAGCTTCCTCGGAAGATGGAAAAACACGCACGCGACCAATGCCTGCTCCTGAAGGTTATTGGAAATTTAAGGTGTTAGGAGAAGGAGATCTTTCTGTAACCGAAGAAACAATGGATATGGATCCCATTTATCCGAATCCCGCCTCAGCGATTACAGCAGTTCCTTTTAGCGGATATACTGATGAAGTTGGAACGGTTTCTTTAATTGATGCACAAGGAAGAACGGTTCAAGTTATTCATGAGGGAGATTTAAGTGGCGAACAAATATTTTTCTTCAACGCATCGCTTTTTTCAAAAGGAGTGTATCATGTAAAAACAGCGAGTAATAGACGCTTATATAACCAACGTGTGGTGATTCAGTGATGTTTGCA
>SKHH01000292.1 GCA_007117055.1 Lishizhenia sp.
ACCGCTGAAATGCTATTGGATGGTATTGTGAATACAAACCCGATTAATGTATCTCAGGATTTTGTAACCTTTATGAGAGCCAGAGTTGGTTTAATGACAGGAGATTGGCCAGCTGTAATTGACAATACAAATGACATCATTGACAGTTACCAACTAGCAAATCCTGCTCAATACTTAAGCATGTTCACAACTGATTCTGACGTGACTGAAGTAATTTTTAAATATGAAAACCAATTAGGTGCAAACAGAAACTACGCAAATATTTGGATATTTACAGGAACTGGAGGTAACTTTATTAGTTTAGCGAATGGCTTATTTGATGAACTTGCTGCACGTGGAGATGTTCGTTTCCAAGTGAACGTGAATCCAGAAAGTGACCCAGGTGACTTTGGAATTAACAAGTACCCGGGTATTGGTGGTCAATTTTTGGGCGACTTCAAAGCAATGCGTGCATCTGAAGCTTATTTAATGAGAGCAGAAGCGCATATTCGTGGAAATGGAGACTTAGCTGCCGCTGCCGCAGATGTAAAAGCAGTAAGAGACGCAAGAGCAGGAACTGATACAGGAGTATTAGAATTCTCAAGTGTAAACGACGGGATTAGAGGCGTTAGAGATGAAAGAAGATTGGAATTAGCATTTGAGGGTCACCGTTTTATAGACTTGAAGCGCTACAGAAACATTCTAAACCAAGGACTAGAAAGAGACCCAAGGGATTGTGATGGTAACATACCTTGTGAGATATCTGTGAATGATAGAAGATGGACATTACCAATTCCAATTGCAGAAACTAATGGTAACCCAAATATTCAACAAAATCCAGGTTGGTAATAATTAAAAAATTAGAAAGATGAAAAAAATAGCAGTATTAGTAATGACATTGCTTCTTGTGGCATCTTGTAGTAAAACAAGCGACCCCATTTATGATGGTGGGCAAACACTAATTTACTTTACAAGATCGCAACAAACATTAGAAGTCATTTTAGATGAAGGAGGTTCGCTGGACGTGAGCGTTACAGCTACCCAAGTTGTTGACTTTGACAGAGAAGTAACTGTAGAATTAGCAAGTACAACTTTTGAGCCTCAAAATGAGGATGAAGAAAATCCAGATTACAGTAACAACTTTGTTTTTGAAGAAACATTTGTTATTCCAGCAGGTGAATTTACAGGTGAATTTACAGTAACTGGATTTGATGACGGTGATGTAACAACAGAAAATGAAATTATTGAGTTTCAATTTGCTGGAGCAGATGGTGATAATGTAGTATTTGAAGGTAGAACAGATGTAGTAGCAAGATTGGTATGTCCAATTGATGCAGATCAATTTGTTGGCGACTATTTTATAGAGCAAATTAATCCACCTGTAGGAGATGGAGCTAATTTATTTGGTCCTGGTGTTATTGAATTATTTAGACCAGAAGGTGAAGCAAGTACATCAAGAGGTTTTGAGGCTGTATATCTTGAGGAGCTAGGTATTGGTCAACCAGCATCTTTGGTTATATTTGATATTGCCTGTGGACAAATAAATGTGGCTGAAGGGATAACAACTGGCTTATTATGTGTACAAGGTGAACCAGCCATTGAATTAGGACCTGCAGAGAATCCTTCTATCATTGATACATCAGACGATAGTCAATTTGAAATAACAATTAGAGACTTGTTTGTAGATGGTGGATGTGGTGACGCATTTGATGTAACCTTACAATTAACAAAACAATAAAAAAGCTATGAAAAATAAACTAAATTATATTTTGCTTTTGTTATTGTCATTGAGCATAGTTTCATGTGTTGATACTTATGATGATGATTTCTCAGAGCGAAACTTACAAAATGGATGGATACAGTTTGAAAGACCAAGCGATGGGGTTTTATTACCTTACGAAGGTGAAATTTCCAGTATTCAAGTTATTTTAGAATCATTAAACCAAAATGGTACAACATTCAATTATACACTTGAAGTTGTTGAAGGTGATGCTAATATTGAAACGGGGAACTTTCAAGGTGAAGTCCTAGAAGGTCAAAGAATTGGTTTAATTGAAGTTCCAGTTGACTTTGATGCGGAAGATGGATATGTAATTCAACTATCAATAACTGATGTTGAAAGAGACGGAATAGCTATTGGTGTTGCAAATGGAGATAACAGTAACCCAGATCATACACCAGGTACATACACGTTAACATATGCTCCATTTCCACAAAACACCTATGCGGCAGTTGCTTCTGTTGACGGTGGTGAAATTACTCAGTTTGAAATTGACTTGGTAGCTACGGCTAATCCAAGAGAATTTAATATGAATTCTATGTGGGGACCAGATTTTGTAGCAAGTATAACTGGAGATGCTTCATTTTCTGGACAGTTTGTTTATCCTGGAACGCTTACTGTTGAGGATGATAATAGAAGTGTTAGCTTAGTGAGCTCAGATACATCACAAGCAGACCCAGATGATGATGATTCGCCATTAAGATTCCCAGGAACTACAGTAGATGGCGTACATCAGATTAATGCTGAAACAGGAGTTATAACATACACATTAGGACAAAATCTCTTTGGCGGAGATTTTGAAATAGATGTTGTTTTAACACCTATGGATTAACAAAAGTTTAATCAAATAAACACAAATCACCGCTAATGTTAGCGGTGATTTTTTTATGTAGAAAACTTAGGAAAGGAGAAAAGATAAAAAGTATATTTGTAAAAAATAAATTAGATGGAAAACAAGGAGGTAGTTTTTGGAATTCACAGTATTAAAGAAGCTTTACAAAATGAAGAAACTCAAATAGAAAATATTTGGCTGAGTAAAAACAATAAAAATAAAGAATATCATGCTATAGTAGATTTAGCAAAAAAAAGAAACATAAAAATAAGTTTTGTCCCTCCACAAAAATTTAGGAAGTATGCTCATCTAAATCACCAAGAATGCATTGGTTTTGTGAGTCCAATAACCTACGCAAACTTTGAAGAAGAAGTAGAAAAAGCTTTAACTGATAAAAGTGATGCGCGGTTTTTACTTTTAGACGGTGTTACTGATGTTAGAAATTTAGGAGCGATTATAAGAACAGCAGAAGCTTCGGGAGTTGCCTGTGTAATTATCCCAATGAACAATTCTGCACCGATTAATAATGAAACCATAAAAACTTCGTCTGGAGCGGTATTTAATATACCTATTATTCGTGTTAATCATATTTTGGATG
>SKHH01000252.1 GCA_007117055.1 Lishizhenia sp.
ACGCTGTTAAATTCTGATTTTCAACCTTCTACTTAATTTCAGTTCAGTTGTCTATTTTTTTAAAGAAAATTAACCCTGTACTAAGAAACACGATAGTGATAGAGCTTAATGGCATCAAAATCGCTGCAAACAAAGGTGTAACATACCCCATGAGTGCAAAGGTCATACCGATGGTGTTGTAGAGTAATGAGAATATCATGCAAATCAAAAGTGATGTAGAGGTATGCTTACCGAACTGAAAGAAACGGTATAAATAATGAATTTTGTCTCCCGATATTATGCCATCACAACTTGGGGTGAAACGAAATATATCGTCCGCTACGCTAATCCCCAAAGTGGCTCTGTTCAAAGCTTCTGAGTCATTCAATCCATCTCCAATAAAAGCAACTCGTTGACCTTGTTTTTCTAATTTTTCAATATACTCTTTTTTATCTAATGGAGATTGTTCGAAATGCATGTTGAAGTTTTTTACTTCATGAAATAATTTAGCGTCAGTAGCTTTATCTCCTGACAATAAATGAATTTTAAAATGTTCTTGTAATTGATTTAATGTAGGTATAATCCCTTCTCTTAACTGGGATTGAAATGTAAATTGACCGACCACTTCTCCATTCCAAAGCAGAAATGATCCACTTTCTTTGGTTGCTGTGGTATTCACAAAAGTAGAGCTACCGATTTGAACTTGTTCACCTGTAGAAGTTTCTGCTTTTAATCCTTTTCCTGATATTTCTTCGAATGACGTGAAATCCACACTAGCGTTAACTTTTGATCTTAGCCATGAAGAAATACTTTTTGAGTAGGGATGAGTAGATTGGCTCGTAAGACTATATATGGTATTTATTTGTACTTGACTTAGTTCACCTGAGAATGTTATTCCTTCTGTTTTATCCTTCGTGAGTGTACCTGTTTTATCAAATACAATATGTGTAATGGAGTTTAGTTTTTCTACTTCAAATGAATTTTTAAAATAAAGACCTGACTTCCCTAGTTTTCTTAAGGCATTTCCATATACGAAAGGAAAAGATAGCGCCAAAGCACAAGGACAGGCAACAACAAGAATTGCTGTTACAATTTCTACTACTTGACTTGGATCGATAAAATACCATGATATTCCTCCGACTGTTGCAATGGTGAATACGATTATCAGAAAGTATTTGCTCAGTTTATTTTCTCTGTTTAGCGCAAGTGATTTCGGTTTTTCTTTGGTTGTGTTGTTCCAAATGCTTGCGAATTTACTGCGGTCTGTCGTTCTAACAACTTTTCCTAGTACGGACGAACCGATCAATTTACTACCGGCATAAATTCGTTCTCCTTGTTTTACTTTTACAAGATCTGATTCTCCAGTTAAAAAGCTAGTATCTATGGTAGCACTGTCACTCATGAGTTGTATATCACATGGAATGACCTCTTCGTTGAATAGTTTAATCGTATCGTCTTGCTGTAACTTATCTATGACTACTATTTCTTCTTGATGATCATTCATTACTCTGTGCACTCCAAGAGGGAAGTAGGCTTTTGGATCGTTATCAAATGCCATACTCCGATAAGTTTTGGATTGAAACCATTTACCAATTAACAAGAAGAAAACAAAGCCTGTAAATGAATCCATGTATCCAGGGCCTTGCTCTAATAAAATAGAAGAACTACTTTTTACAAATAGAACAAGGATTCCAATTGCTATAGGAATATCGAGATTCAATTGTTTAGTTTTAATTCCTGTATAAGCGGATCGTAAATAGTCCCAAGCGGAATAAAAAAATACGGGTAAGGAAACAATTAATGTCAAATAAGACGATAGGTTCCTAAACGGTTCGAATGATTCATCCAAACCTAAATATTCTGGAAAAGTCCATAACATGACAGAACCGAATGCAAATCCCGCAATTCCTAATTTTAAGAGTAGTTTTTTATCGTAGCTACTTTGTGTTTTTCGGCTCGATTTTGGTCTTAAATCAGGTTTGTATCCGATGGAGTCCAATAATATTGCCACCTCTGAAAGGGGAGTGTCTTTTTTTATTGTTAATTGTAGTGTTCGAGCAGTAAAGTTGGCTTCTCCAGAAATGATACGTGGATCTAACTTGTTCAAATTTTCAAGTAAATATACGCATGAACTACAATGAATAGCTGGAAGAAAAAAAGTAACCATGTATATTTCTTCGCTTTTGAAATCTATGAAGTCTTCAAAAATTTCAGGAACATCCAATGGCGTGAAAAGTTGTTTATTTTTTTTAGTAGGTTTAACGCCACTTCCTTCGTTTAGGTCATAGAAGTTATTTAACCCATTATCTGATAAAACCTGATAAACAGTGGAACACCCCGTACAACAAAAGTTTTTTTCATCATGTACAATAGGCTTTCCTATTACTTTATCTCCACAGTGATAACAATTCATGGATTCGGATTAAACGGATTTACTAAAGCGTTTTTCTAGCTTTTGATCAATGTAAGGATCAATCGTCATACATACATTGCGTACAAAAGGTCGCCCTTCTTCTGTAATTTGTAATCTCCCTTTTTCCCAAGTTAATATTCCATCATTTTCAAATTCTTTATACTTAGAAACTAGCTCACTTTCTTTTTCTCCCAGGTATGAAGTAGGACAGTAGGAGGTTTCAAAGTTACACATGAGTGACTTAATATGTTTCTTAAGGTTTTTATCTAATGCTGAATGAAAATGGCCTTTAAATACAGGAAGCTCTTTCTTTTGAATCTTTTCATGGTATTCTTTAACACTTTTGACATTCTGAGCATATCCAAAAGGGTATTCAGAAATAGCAGAAACTCCTAAACCGATTAACCGTTCCGTTTTAGCTGTTGTGTATCCCATAAAGTTACGATTCAGTTTACCTTTCTTCATGGCAATAGTCATGGGTTCAGTAGGTAAACCAAAGTGATCCATTCCGATTTCAATGTATCCTGCATTCAATAATCTTGCTTTCGCAAAGTCATAAAGCGCTCGTTTTTCATCTCCTTTTGGGATGTCTTTTTCATCAAACCCTCTTTGTCCCGTTCCTTTAACCCAAGGTACATGGGCATAACTGTAGAGTGAAATGTTATCTGGCTTTAAATCAAGTGTTTTGTTGATGCTATTCGTGATAGCTTTCATGTCTTGAAATGGCAATCCAAATACAAGGTCATGACTAATCGATGTAAACCCTATTTTTCTTGCTATTTCCGTAACG
>SKHH01000227.1 GCA_007117055.1 Lishizhenia sp.
AAAGACTTCATCATTCAAGCCAATGTCTTTTATCAGGTTTGTAGAGAAGGAATGTGCATCATGGGAGACAAAAACTTGGAGTTCTTTATCGACGGGGCTCCTGCGACGACCAAAACATCAATCGAAAATTCAAAAACCAGTCAAACCGAAGAAATTGAACAAACTACCTCATCTGACAATCTAAATTATCCAACGATTGATTGGACATATACCCTAACCGAAGTGGAGAAAAATGGAAAGTTCAATTTACTACTCGAACCTACTTTGGGAGATAATGAAAAACTTATTGCACCAAACGATTTACAATCTTTCTTTTCTATACCAGAAGAAGAAGGAATGACTTTTTCTCCGTTTATGTTGGCTAAAGGCGCAAAAAAAGAAGGTGGTATTTATCGTTCTCCAAAATTTAGAACTAGCATAGATTACGATGGAGATGATTCTCCCGCCATCGCTCTTATAATAAATTACTCCATTGAAAAGGAAGACTCTATACACACATTTTCAGATAAAATAATCCTCAATTTTGCAAATGCTCAGCTCTTAACTTCAGGCGAATGTGAACCAAAATATTTTGACGGTGATGAGGATGGTTTTTCCTATTGGCAGCTTATGATTGAGGCCTTCTTATTTGGTTTAGCTTCTCTTCTGACACCTTGTGTTTTCCCTATGATCCCAATGACCGTAACGTTTTTTATTAAAGGAGCAGAAAAAAATTCTCGCGCCACAGGTATTAAAAACGCTAGTTTATATGGCCTTTCAATTATTGGAATTTACACCCTTATTGGTACAATAGTAGCCGCAACACTCGGACAGGATTTTGCCAATTGGTTAGCAACGCATTGGATACCCAACGTACTCTTCTTTTTAATTTTCATCATCTTCGCGGCTTCATTTTTGGGCATGTTTGAACTTCGCTTGCCCAACTGGATGATCGAAAAATCGGACAAACAAGCCGACAAAGGTGGGGTTATTGGTATATTTTTCATGGCGCTGACACTTGTGCTCGTTTCTTTTTCTTGTACAGGTCCAATCGTAGGAATGATTTTAATCCAAGCTTCTCGCGGTGCTGTTATTGAGCCGATGCTCGGGATGTTTGCCTTTTCGTTGGCTTTTGCTTTACCGTTTACATTATTCGCCATTTTTCCTTCTTGGTTAAGTAAACTACCACAATCTGGAGGATGGTTAAATACGGTAAAAGTAGTACTCGGATTTTTAGAAATAGCACTTGGTTTGAAGTTTTTAAGTGTAGCCGATCAGACCTATCACTGGGGATTACTCGATAGAGAAGTATACATCGCTTTATGGATAGTGATATTCTTACTCTTAGCCTTTTATTTACTTGGAAAATTAAAATTTGCTCATGACTCTGATTTACCTTACTTAAAAGTCCCCCGTTTATTCATGGCAATTGGAGTATTAGCTTTTGTCGTTTATTTAACCCCTGGGCTAATTGGACATCCATTAAAAGCACTTTCCGGTTACCTTCCTCCTATGTCAACCCATGACTTTGATTTATTAGGGGAAATACGAGGCGTGGATGAGAACCAATGTGGAGAAACACCATCTTACAGTGACTTTCTTCATTTGCCCCACGGCATTTCAGGTTATTTTGATTTCGAAGAAGCTCTTTCTTGTGCTAGAGCCCAAAATAAACCGCTCTTTATTGATTTTACTGGACACGGTTGCGTAAATTGTAGAGAAATGGAAGCAAAAGTTTGGTCCGATCCGGAAATACTAAAACTCTTAAAGGAAAAGTTTGTAGTCGTTGCCCTTTATGTTGATGACAAAAAAGTACTTCCCGAGGACAAATGGATAAGCTCTAAAATTGATGGCAAAGTAAAAAAATCAATTGGTGAAATCAATCTTGATTTCCAAGTTTGTAACTTTGATAAAAACGCACAGCCATTATATGTAACACTCGATAAAAACGAAGATTTATTGGCAAGTCCCGTTGGTTATGTAAGTAAAGATCAATTCAAAAACTTCTTGGAACAATCGCTTGTAGCACATAAAAAACAACAAAAAGGCGTTTCACCCATTTAACAGTTTAATCAATGATGTATCACTGTGATATTCTTAATCATACATTTTAGTCAATTTGAATTATTCCTTGTTAAAAAAAACGTAACTTGTAAAACGAAACTTTAATTGTAGCAACATGAATTTAAGAGCCATAGTAATTGACGATGAAGAGTTAGCACGAAAAAACCTAACGTTAATGCTAGAAACTTACTGTCCGGAAATAGAAGTTATAGCAGAGGCATCCAACAAAGAAGATGCTAAAACATTAATTGAAACAACAAAACCTGATGTTATTTTCTTGGATATACGCATGCCAAGTGGATCAGAAGGATTTGAATTATTGGATAGCATTAGCAATCGGAATTTCTTAGTAGTTTTTGTAACAGCGTTTAAAGACTATGCCATTAAAGCTTTTCAAGCAAATGCGGCTCATTACTTATTGAAACCAATAGATGATGAAGATTTACGTGTAGCAGTTGATAAATTAATTGCAACTAAAGAAACCTTCACACATGACCCAAACAATTACGAAGTTTATTTCTCTTCCTTAAAAAACTTGGCAGATCGTTTATTAAAAAACAAAGACAATAATCGAATTGCTATTAGCCATACAAAGGGGGTTAAAATCATCGAGGACGACACGATTACTTACCTTGAGGCTAGTGGGAATTGTACAATGATTCATTTCGAAGATGGTTCTCGCTATCTAGACACTCGTACGTTAAAGGTGTATCAAGAGATTTTAAATGACAAAAAGTTTTATCGTATTCATAAATCCTATATCATTCACTTACATAAAATCAAAGAATACTCAAGTGAAAACGGACATGTTCTAGTTCTAAAAAATGGAATAGAGTTACCTGTTGCACGAAATAGAGTAAGTGCATTTCTTAAAACATTAAAAAGCAGATGATTCGCGGGATAATAATCATTGTTTTAGTTTTACTGAGTGTTAATGCTCAATCACAACGATACGCTTTTGTTTCATATAGCACCTCTGAGGGCTTACCACAGTCACAAGTAAATGCAATTGCTCAAGACAATCAAGGTTATTTATGGATAGGTACTTTTGGTGGATTAACTCGATTTAATGGAAAAGAGTTTATTAATTACACTAAATCGGATGGTCTTATCAACAATAGGGTTACTCATTTACG
>SKHH01000142.1 GCA_007117055.1 Lishizhenia sp.
GTATTCCATAAATAACTGTTAATATCATTTGGAGGGGATTGTAAGGCAATAGTCTGACCGGCACATAATTCCAAGTCCCCGCCTAAGGAAATTAGTTCGGTAAAATTATCTTCTTCAAATGAAATGGACTCACTAGTAAAAGAGCAGTTATTTGCATCGGTCACAGTGACGAAAAACGTCGTTTCAGTGAAAATATCTTTTACTGGATTATCATCGTTGTCACTCCATGAATAAGTGTAATCTCCAGCTAAAGTAGCATCCCAAGTAATCGATTCACCTGAACAAAATTGAGTAGAACTAGGGGTCGGTACATCCGGGAATTGAACGTAAACGGTGTCGGAACTTGTTCTACCAAAAATGTCTGTTACCTGAACAGCATAATTTCCTGTTTCATTCACAGAAATGAAAGGAGTTGTTTCGCTGGTTTCCCACAGATACGATTGAAACCATTCTTTTTCGACGCCAATCGTTGTAGGACAAAATCCATATGACACAGTAATATCAGGCCCTAGATCAATAACGGGGGTATATTTCTGGTTTAGATAAGATTCAATGAGTAACCTTTCTTCTTCAAGAAGAACTTTATCAAAAAAAATAAGTTCAGCGAGATATCCGTGAAACCTTCTAGAAGTACCTTGAGACCATCTTCCAATGTTCAGTCCTGGAAAGCTAAAATTACCAACATTCCCAGAGGTTTTAAGCGTTCCATTTTCGTATATTGAAGAATTTCCAAAATTATAAATACCTGTTGTTACAATGTAGTTAAATGGGGAGATTTTATCGTATTGAAGAGTTGCTCCACCAAAAAGACGAACATTGTTTCCAGAGTTAATATCTAAAACTAGGTTTGTGAAATTATCTAATAGAACCCTTTGACTTCCTGATAACGTACTCCATACTGTAAAAACAGTATTTGGCTGATTAAAGGTGGTTCCAAATTCTATTTGAAGAAAATCATTAACGCCATCTAAAAATAAAACATCTTGCTCATTTAAAAGTGTAGAAATTGTTTTTTTTGGTTTGAAATCTTGATTGGGTTGAGTTGGATGAAAGTTATTCCCACTTCGGTCATTTAAATGCGAAACAAAATTATTTTCGTCCACGATACTGTTCTGTGCATCTACCCATAAAATTAAGTCATCCAAGGCGTTGGGAGAAAAGACAGTGATGTTATAAATCTGCGTGAATATTTCCCCCAATGCAGTGGCCTTCACCCGCCAAAAATAATCCCCAAAATCTAAATTCGTACTAAGTTCAATTTCCTCATTTGTAGTGCTAATGGTGAGTAAGTTGGTCGTAAAGCTTTGGTCTGTTGCAATTTGTAATTCGTATTCTGTTGCGCCTGCTACTTTATTCCACTTAAATGTAGGGGTTTGGTTGTCGGTCACCGTTCCGTTTTTTGGGAGATAAGCGGTGAATTGTTGCGCAAAACCAATATGTACTAGAGCGAGTAACGATACAAGCAGGGAGAATCGTAGTGTCATTTGTGGCAATTTTTTCAATTTGATTTCTTGTGTAAATTTACAAAATTCTAATTACATAATGAATGAAAGAAGGTTTTTTTGTGTGGCGGCCCTTCCTGGCCTAGCGGTGCGGGACGCAGCGCAATACAGTGCACTTGCTCCATTTCATTACGGAAAGCTGACTCGATTTCCTTATGCACCAGTTTCTCAATAAAACATTAGTTAGAACCGAGAGTAGAGGCGTTCGAGTGGCATGATTGAAGCAAAGCGGAAATCATGATGTATCGAGAACCCGACTTCCTCATACCCCATCCCAATACTTAAGCACTACACCGTATCCATAAAGTTCTTCTCTGTTTGATTGAAGATGACCACACCGAAAAACAAAACAACCAAAGCAAATCCTCCTGTTATGGCGATGCTCGCCCAAGAAAAATGACCAACTCCCACAAACATATAATTGAACATGTCAATTAAATAACCGATAGGGTTGTAAGTTGCAAAAGGCTGTAAGGAAGAAGGAAGGTTGTCTTTAAACAAAGCCATCGAAGTGGCAATTCCAGGGGTAACATATTTGAGTAGCGGAATACCAAAGTCAATTAAAAACTTCAGGTCTCTGTATTTGGTAGTTAACGCTGAAACCAACAATCCGAAGCCCATAGATGTAACCATTATAATCAACAAAATTAGGGGAAAAAATATAATTTCCCAGCGTATGCTTAGTTCTCCTGTGGTAATGTAATAATAACCTATTGCAATGAACAATAAGGAGAGTTGAACAGCAAATTTCAGCAATCCAGAAATTAGCGTAGTTAATGGCATTATCAAACGAGGAAAATATACTTTTCCAAAAATAGCTTGATTTTCAACAAATGTAGCAGAAGTTTTGGTGAAGGTATCTTGAAAATATTGCCATAATATCGGCCCTGACAAATAAAACAAAAACGCAGGTGCTCCAGCAGGTCCTAATCCAGCCAAACTCCCAAATACAAACAAGTTGATTGCAGCGGTGAATATGGGTTGGATAAAAAACCAAAGCGGACCTAGTATCGTTTGCTTGTAATAGGTCACGAAATCCCTAAATACAAACATTCTCAATAAGTCCCGATAACGCCAAACAGCCCTTAAATCAATCTCCAAAAGACTGCGTTTTGGTTTTATATGAACATCAAATTTTTCCATTACAGATGGTTTTTAGCGGTCAAATATAGTAATTAATACTATTTGTGAATCAATGGATTGAATTTTGACTGCCCTTCGCTGACCCAAATGACCAATAGGGAATAAATAAAAATCCAACATGCCCTAAAAGTCAAATCTGTTTTTTTTAGGATGTGTAAACTCCCCCTTTGGAGAGGGGCAGGGGGGAGGAACCCACCGAGCACAGAATAAATAAAAATCCAACATGCCCTAAAAGTCAAATTCGTTTATTTTAGGATGTGTAAACTCCCCCTTTGGAGGGGGGTAGGGGGGAGGAACCTCCCCGAGTAACACGAGGGAAAAACCCGATAATCCAAAAAAATGCTTTGCTCTTTGTTCTATTTTTTACAATTTTAGGGTAAACTTATTTTAGGACGGGTCAACGTGAACGTGCGGGTCAGACCCTCCAAAGGGGGAATCCAACTGAAAAACTTTTCTTTTAACAAAAAATACGAAAATCGTTCCTTTTCCTCAATCAAATTAGTAATTTTGTGCAACATAGATAAATCA
>SKHH01000016.1 GCA_007117055.1 Lishizhenia sp.
GATTGCTTCCGTCTTTTAGTTCAATGTCTTGTTGCACGAGGCCTTTACCAAATGAACGACGCCCAACAATTACTCCACGGTCATTATCCTGTATCGCGCCTGCTACAATCTCACTAGCTGACGCTGAGCCCTGATTGATTAACACAATTAAATCAATGTCACCAAGGCTGGGGTTCCGTCTCGATTCTTCAATCATTTCAATACCATTTTTACTCTTAGTGGATACAATACGCTTTCCTTTCTCTAAAAATTCATCTAAAATAGATGTGGCTGCTCCCATTACACCCCCGCTATTATGACGCAAATCAAGAATTAGTCGATTCATGCCTCTGCGCTGTAAATCGCGCGCGGCTTCCATAAACTCTCGATCTGTTTGCATGCTGAATTGCGATAGTCGAATATACCCTGTTTGTTGATCCATCATATAGCTGGCTAACACAGAGTTTATTGGAACTACTCCTCGACGAATGGATTTTTCAATAATTTCATTGTTTCTTAAAACAGTAACATTTACAGTAGTTCCTACCTCTCCTTTAAGAAGTTCTTGCACTTTAGAGTTTCTCAGTCCAATATTTGCTATAGTATCTTTTTCCACCCTAATAAATTGGTCAAAAACCTGAATGCCTGATTTTTGTGCTGGAGAATTAGGAACAACATGTGTAATATTTAGGGTGTCATTTAAAATAGTAAATCGAACGCCAATCCCTCCGAAATGTCCTTGTATTGATTCACTCATTCGCTGTAATTCAGAGGCAGGAATGTAATTTGAATGAGGATCTAATCGGTGAAGCATATCTGCAATTGTCTCCTCTAACAGTTCTGTTTTATCGACAGAATCTACATATTGATTATCAATTACTTCAAAAATATCTAATAACTTTTTGGTATGTGATTGGGAAACTGTTGATTTGTTTGATACCGAAGGAACGGATAAACTAATTCCCATTAGAATACCTATAATTAATGATATACCAACCACCAATGGTATTATTATCTGAGTTGTATTATTCTTCATCCAATGCGTTTTCTATTTGAACCACCTCTATTCCAGATGATTTTAAAAAGCTTATTCCTGAATCGTCTTTATATCCTCTTATATAGACCAATCTATTAATTCCAGCTTGAAGTATTAATTTACTACAATCCTTACAAGGCGACAATGTCAAATAAAGCGTTGCTCCTTTGCAGTTATTGGTAGACTTCGCTACTTTTAAAATGGCATTAGCCTCTGCATGAAGTACATACCAGTGCGTATTCCCGTTTTCATCTTCACAACAATTATCAAACCCTGAAGGTGCACCATTATAACCATCTGAAATGATCATATCATCTTTAACAATTATAGCACCAACTTGTTTGCGTTTGCAATGGGACAGTTTTGCCCAACTCGCAGCCATTCGTAAATATGCTCTATCGTATCGATCTTGCTTCGCTTTATTCATTGAATTAATTTATCACTACAAATCTAATTGATTTTTTCTATAACACGCAAGTACAGTAAGGATGTACTTCAATAATAAGGAACCTCTCATTATCGCATTTGATTAAGTTAAAAACAAAACATTTTTTTAAATAAATACAAAATAAGGGTTCAAATATCTTTTTGTGTTTATATTTGCGGCATAAAATCTTAACATATGAGAATAGCTATAGTTGGAGTAACTGGAATGGTAGGAGGTGTAATGTTAAAAGTATTAGCTGATCAAAATTTTCCAGTAACAGAATTGATACCTGTGGCATCGGAAAAATCCGTAGGTAAAAAAGTTTCTTTCGGCGGAACTGAATATACCGTTGTTGGCTTGGAAACTGCTGTTAAGATGTCTCCGGATATTGCATTATTTTCTGCTGGAGGACAAACTTCATTGGATTGGGCGCCAAAATTTGCTGAAGTTGGTTGTAGAGTTATTGATAATTCTAGTGCATGGCGCATGGATCCCACAAAAAAATTAATCATCCCAGAAATAAACGGTGATTTATTGGATGCCTCTGATTTAATCATTGCCAATCCAAACTGTAGTACCATTCAATTATTAATGGTTTTAGCGCCTTTGCATGCTAAATACAACGTAAAAAGAGTAGTAGTTTCAACGTATCAGTCCATTTCAGGAACAGGCGTTAATGCAGTTCAGCAAATGGAAAATGAACGAAATGGGGTTAAAGGGAATATGGCATACCCTTATCCTATTGATCAAAATTGCCTTCCGCACTGTGATGTGTTTCTCGAAAATGGATATACCAAGGAAGAAATGAAACTTACGAATGAAACGAAAAAAATTCTTGACCCGTCAATTTTTGTTTCAGCAACTGCTGTACGAGTTCCAGTGATTGGAGGACATTCTGAATCTGTAAACGTTACCTTCGAAAATGATTTCGACTTAAATGATGTCCGAAAGGCGCTGCATGAATATCCTGGCGTTACGCTTCAAGATTCACCAGAAACAAACACCTACCCTATGCCCTTATACGCGAGTGGTAAAGACGATGTTTTTGTAGGAAGAATACGCCGTGATGAAAGTTTACCCAATAGTTTAAATTTATGGGTTGTGGCAGACAATTTAAGAAAAGGAGCTGCAACAAATGCCGTTCAAATTGCTTTAAAGCTAATTGAAAAGAAGATTTTGTCGCTTTGATAGGAAATAGAAAGTTATTTGGGTTGGGTAAAAGATAAGTTCTATTTGTCCAAGAACAACTTTTTCAACGACCTTTTATTTCTTTCTTTTTGGTTAGATTTGTGGTATTCACAATAATAACTGAATTATGAAAAAGATTAGATTGTCTTGCCTTCTTTTAATTTTATTTCCTTTCCTTGTTTTTGGTCAACATCGCTCTATACCTGTTGATACCTTGATTGAAACCACTCATGTGCAAAGCATCAATGGAGAAAAAGTAAATTACACGGCCATTACGGGTATGCAACCTGTTTGGGATAAAAATGGCGAACCCATAGCAACATTGCATTTTACGTATTATAAACGAACAGATATCGATGATGTAGCAAATCGTCCACTAATGATAAGTTTCAACGGAGGCCCTGGTTCAGCTTCAGCTTGGATGCATATTGCATATACAGGGCCCAAATTATTAGAAGTAGATGACGAAGGTTTTCCTGTACAACCTTATGGCATTAAAGACAATCCTCATTCGGTATTAGATAAAACAGATTTA
>SKHH01000251.1 GCA_007117055.1 Lishizhenia sp.
CCCATTTGTAACACTACAGATCCGTCGGCTTGCTTTGCCAGCTTACCTGTTTCGATGGTAATTTCTTTACCTCCTGTAATGATGGACTTTTTTGTTCCTATATTCATATTTAATTATTTACGTATTTCAAATCGTTTATAATTCAAGTAATCTAACTCAATTTATAAACAAAAAGGGGAACTTCGAATTACTTCGACTGCCCCCCTTTTACAATTATTTTGATTAAAAATATTATCTTCTTAATCCTAACTCTTTCACAATTGCTCTGTATCGTTCGATATCCTTTTTCTTAAGGTAATCTAACAAACTTCTTCTTTTACCAACCAATAACTGAAGCGCCCTTTGCGTCCCATAATCTTTACGATTGTTTTTCAAATGCCCAGTTAAGTGAGCAATTCTGTAAGTAAACAAAGCAATCTGTCCTTCTGCGGATCCAGTGTCGTTCTCTGATTTTCCGTGTTTTTTGAAAATCTCTTTTTTCTTTTCAGTACTTAAATACATGCCAATATTATTTAATGATTATTATGTATGCGACTTTTCGCAGGTGCAAAAATAGCTTTTTAATTTGATTTATACTGAAAAAAAGAAAAAATAATGTTATACTTGAGTGTTGGCAAATACTTATGATTTTGTAACCGGGATTAACTAGACGTTCTAAAAACGATAAATAATGCATAGAAATAAAGTACTTATAAATGAAGCAAGGTTTAGTAAAAACTTTTATACAAGTGATTTAATTCATCGACATTACCTCGAAAAGAATTTGAAATCGGATAATTTATCAGTGATTGCAGAAGAGTTATTCAAAATGGGTCAGGTTGCAGCTGGTGTTTTAAATAATTTGTCAATGGCAGCGGATAAAAATCCACCTCAATTAGTGAAACGTGATGCTTGGGGAGAAGATACGGATGATATTTTGTTTCATCCAGCATATAAGGAGATGATAAAGTTAGCCGTCGAATCAAAAATGTTTCATTTAAAATGGAAGGATAATGGACTTTCTTTAACTGATGAAGCTAATACAAAAAGCTTCGGAATCAGTTATTTGTTTGCCATGAGTGAAAGTGGTTTGTATTGTCCGTTGTGTATGACAGACGCTGCTGCAACCTTAATCTCTAAACATTGTGATGATTCCGATAAAAAACGACTGTTGGAAGCGATTGCTTCGTTAGATGTAGATTCTTTTAAAACGGGAGCGATGTTTTTAACCGAAAAAGCAGGAGGTTCAGATGTGGGTGCAAATTTGGTCACTGCGACTCATCAAGAAGGAAGACGTTATTTTTTGAATGGAGAGAAATGGTTTTGTAGTAACGTAAATGCTGAAATTATTTTTGCTTTGGCTCGTACCGATTCAGGGAAAAAAGGAACGAAAGGTCTTTCAATTTTTTTAATTGAACCTTTCAAAAAGGACGGAAGTAGAAATGCGTTGAATATTATTCGGTTAAAAGATAAATTGGGTGTAAAATCAATGGCTAGCGCTGAGTGTATACTTAACGATACGGAAGGTAAATTAATAGGCGAGGAGTTTAATGGTTTTAAAATAATGACCGACATGATTAACACCTCTCGACTGTACAATGCGGTAGCAGCTTTGTCTGCCTCACGGAGAGCTTTGATTGAGGCGTTTCAGTTTGCAAGTCAACGAAAGACTTTTGGGAAAATTTTACTTTCTCATGCCCTAGTGCGAGATAAATTTTCTGAGTTAGGTGTTTTACATCTAAAAAATTATTACTTAACATGGAGAACTATAGCAGCTTTGGACAAAGCAGAAGCTGGTGTCGATAGCGAAAAAGAGATTTTACGTTTATTAACTCCCATGGTAAAAATGACAACAGCTGATAAAGGGGTATATATTACGCGTGAATCCATGGAATTAATGGGAGGAATTGGATACATTGAAGATCAAGTAGTACCCAAATTAATGCGCGATATTATGGTTTTACCTATTTGGGAAGGAGCAGGGAATATTATGTTGCTTGATATGTTACGAGCTAGTCAAAAAACCAAAGGATTACAGATGCTATTCGATGAAATACAGCGAATAATTGATGCACAAAAACAATACAAAGAGGTGTTGGAGAAAGAATTGACTCGTTTAAAACAACAATTAGAAAAAATTCAATCACTACCCTTGCAACAGTTGGAGGTTTTTGCGAAATACTTTTTTATTGATGTTATAGATTTATATCAAGTGTCGCTTTTGTTGATGAATAGAGATGAGATTTCAAAAAAATGGATAGATATAGCATTAAAATTAATCATGCATAAAAAAATGTCATCACAGAATGAGCATGAGTCTACGCCTTCAATTGAAGAGATAAATGATTTAGTGGCGTGGGGTTTTTAAGTTGTCGAAATTCATCGTGCTACATGTCGTTTTTTCCTTTCTTCAAGAGTTTTGAACACTTTACATATTAAATTGTCTTAAAGTGTTTAAATGGGTTACTTTTGAAGCCACAAATTTGGATACATGATTAAATTATTTCGGATTACAGTTTTTGTGATTTTATCATCAATTTTTTGGGCAAATGGTCAAAACATGCATTTCTCTGGAACGATTACCGATACTTCTGAAAATCGACCAGTAGAAAACGCAGTTGTTATGGCAATTCGATTGTCAGACGCTGTTTTACTGGGGTTTACTCGTTCAGATAGTTACGGTAGGTTTGAGTTAACCTCGGTTCCAATTGATACCATGGAGTTAGTAATAACGCATCCCGATTTTGACGATAAAAGATATTACATTATTGGTAGTGAGGAAAATAATGAAATCAATATACCTTCAGTTATTATGCCTGAAAAAGCGACCGAATTAGAAGAGGTTGTGGTATATGCCAATAAAGAACCGATTTACTTTAAAGGTGATACATTGGTTTATGTGGCAGACTCCTTTGCTAGAAAAGAAAACGCTGTCGTGGAAGATTTGTTGAAAAACCTACCCGGTATTGATGTAGATAAGGAAGGGAAAATAACCTCTCAAGGGAGGGAAGTAACAAAAGTATTGGTCGATGGAGATGAGTTTTTTGGATCCGATCCTACGATTGCAACACGAAATCTTATGGCAGATGGTGTGAAGACCGTGGAAATTTACGAAACGGAAGACGAAGCATCAGGTGGTAACTCTGAAGAAAAAATACAAGTCATGGATGTTCG
>SKHH01000059.1 GCA_007117055.1 Lishizhenia sp.
AATACGTTGCTGTTGCATTGTGCCATTAAATGGCTTGTCGCAACAAGTATAAATGCAAGGATCAAAAGATTTTTTATTCTCATTTCAGTTTTTTTTTGACAAAATTATCGATTGAATGTCAGATTATTTGGGAGACTTTACAAAACAACCTTTTGACTTTATGAAACACTATAAAAAACTCATGAAGCTACTTTTTAGTAATAATAGTAATAGAAAAGTAAAGGTTTAACCCAACTTCCAAAATATCAGAAATGTAAAACTATTTTACTAACTTTTACAAGGCTATAAAATGATTAAACGGTTGTGTTTTTATATCTCTGAAGAACCATCGTTTACATAATTAATTAGATGGGCTTATTATACTATGTAGATGTTTCAATTTGGATGAATTACAAAAATAAACACTAGCCTTCGTGCTTCAAATTGATAGTGAAGTTTATTACAATGAATTAGCAAAATGGATTGGAATATATAAAACAACGTTTTCCAAATCTCCCCCCTTCTCCAACAAAGAACTCTTTCGCTCAAAAACAAAAACTATGTTTTACTGTTATAATTTTTATAGAACAATTGATACCCGTGAAGTTTTTTAGCAGTTTATCTTTCATTTTTTTTTTTTATATCAAGTTTTGTGGCGCAAACTACAGGAATAATTCGTGGAGAAGTAATTGATGAAAACACACAAGAACCTTTAGCATTTGCAAAAGTTTTTATTGAAGGTACACAATACGGAACAGACACTGACCTCGATGGAAGTTACCGTCTGGAGGTTCCAACAGGTTCTTACACCGTAAAAGTCACTTACCAAGGTTATAACGATATCAAAAAATTCAACATTGTTGTCAATTCCGGAAATCCACAAACCATCAATTTTAGATTAGTGAGCATGACAACAGACTTGGACGAGGTAAACATTATTTACAACAAAAACGCTATGGCCAAAACCACGGACATGGTCACTCCCCTTTCCGTTCAAAAGTTAACGGCAGAAGAAATAAAGTCTAATCCGGGAGGAAACTTTGACGTTTCAAAAGTGGTGCAAACGCTACCTGGTGTGGGAGGCTCTGCCGGAGGCGCACAGCGCAATGACATTACCATTCGAGGAGGTGCGCCCAATGAAAACGTTTATTACCTCGATGGCATAGAAATCCCTGTATTAAATCACTTTCAAACACAAGGGTCTTCTGGCGGAGCACAAGGGATTTTAAACGTTTCCTTTATCGAAGATTTAAAACTTACCTCATCGGCATTTGATGCAAGGTACGATAATGCGCTTGCTTCTACCTTCGTTATTAATCAGCGTCAAGGAAATACAGAAAAATTCACGGGTAATATTCGTGCGAGTTTTACCGAATCTGCGCTTACGCTAGAAGGACCACTTGGAAAAAACAAAAAAACCGATTACTTAGCATCTGCCCGTCTTTCTTATTTAGACTTGCTTTTTACACTGATTGATTTACCCATTCGACCCAATTTCTCGGACTATCAATTGAAAGTTTCGCACAAATTAGACGATAAATCCAGTCTTACATTTATTGGAATTGGGGCGATTGACCGCTTTAATTTTGCTGAAACACGAGAAGAAGATTTAGAAACGGCCTTTTTGCGTCGTTCTCTTCCATTTATCTCCCAATGGACTTATACAACAGGGGTTGCCTACAAAAAGCGCTTTGACGGCGGATATTATAATATTGCGGTCAGCCGAAATATGTTTGATAATCAACTCGATCAGTTCGAAGACGCTCAAAATGGTATTGAAGAGTTTCGAAATTTAGGACTCAACTCACAGGAAATCGAAAATAAATTCCGTTTTGATTACAACAAATTTAAAAACGGTTGGAAATATTCCTACGGAGTAATGGCACAGTACGTAAAATTCAACTCTAGTATTTTTAATCGGGTTTCCGCTGGGATTTTTGATGAAGACGGTAATCAACTTATGCCTCCTATTATTGTTGATGTGTCCAGTGAAATTGATTTTTTCAGATATGGCGCCTTTGGTCAAATTTCTAAAGACTTTTTCAAAAACCGATTGCTCGTTTCTTTGGGTGCGCGAACAGATATGAATTCGTTTACTACTAATGGAAATAATCCAATTGAGACTTTTTCACCACGATTATCATTTGCATATCGCCTTACCGAAAAATGGGACTTAACTGCCTCAGTAGGGCGTTATTTTAAAATCCCAACCTATACCGTGTTAGGTTTTAGAGATGCTAACAACACCTTAGTTAACCGCAATGCTAAATACATCCAATCGGATCATTTGGTTTTTGGAACACAATATTTACCCAACGATGGCTTACGTATTACCGTAGAAGGGTTTCTAAAACAGTATAATAATTATCCCGTTTCTGTAGAAACTGGAGTTTCTATTGCAAACCAAGGACAAGAGTTCGGTTCAATTGGGAACGAAAACATTGAAAGTATCG
Organism: Lishizhenia sp.; assembly: GCA_007117055.1. GTDB lineage: Bacteria > Bacteroidota > Bacteroidia > Flavobacteriales_D > Crocinitomicaceae > CSBr16-161. The sequence continues at coordinate 2,433 of SKHH01000059.1, forward strand.
GACAAGGACTAACGTATGGAGCAGAAGTATTTGTGCAACAAAAATTAGTGAAAAACCTATTTTATGTGGTGAGTTATACCTATGTCCGTAGTTTGTTTTCAGGATTAGACGGTGAATTAATTCCATCGGCTTGGGACGCACAGCATTTACTGTCCGGAACCTTAGGTTGGAAATTTGGTAAAAAGAAAGATTGGCAGTTAGGGTTAAAATACCGTTTTGCGGGAGGAGTTCCCTTTACTCCATTTGACTTAGTAGCTTCCCAAATGAATTATGCGGTGCTAGGGAATGGTGTTCTTGATTTTGCTAACGTAAATAGCGAGCGATTAAAAAACTTTCAGCAATTGGATTTTCGACTGGATAAAATTGTCAATTTCAAAAAATACAGTTTTGATTTTTACATCGACCTACAAAATGTACTTGGCTTGGAAAATCAAGCACCGGATTATTACACCTTTCAACGCAAAGATGATGATAGCGGTTTTAAAACTACGGACGGTGAACCTTTGCGACCCGATGGGTCAAATGCAATCCCAGTGATTTTACCAAACACCACAACGTTGGTAACTCCTACGATAGGGGTAATATTTGAGTTTTAACTCATTTTGTTATGATTGATTTCAACGTTTTTATATTTTTACACGCTATAAAAACAGTGAATTAATAATAACAACAAACATTATGCTCTTCGAACGCACCACAATTCCAGATGTAGTTTTATG
>SKHH01000082.1 GCA_007117055.1 Lishizhenia sp.
CCCTTTATGGCGGGGTAAAGAAATAGTGCGACAAATTATAGGTGATTTAAATAATAGAGGAAATTTTAGTATTTTGGAATTTTAATTCAAATGACTGATAATTAATACATAGAAAGTCGATTAGTAATTAAAAGCAAATCATGTGTATTTTTAACTAGTTAGTAACGAGCGAACTACCACTTATATAAAGGTGTGAAACTTGAGTTATAATACTACACATGCATCATCCTTTTCACTCGTTGTAAATTATTTCTATGAGCTTTAACCCGAGCTATTCAAATGACATTTTTATTTATAAGTCACCCTTTTTGAGTAATCTGTAACTATATAAGTTGAAGATTTACTACTTTTACCTCAAATATTATTTATGAAAAAGTTTCTTCCCATTATTTTCTTTGTCATTTTACTATCATCTTGCCAAACTGATTTTAATATAAGTGGCGATTTTGAAGAAGTTGCTTTAGTTCACTTTTTACTAGATCCTTCTGACGAGTATCATTTTTTGAAATTAAATAAAACTTTTCTAGGCGAAGGAAATGCTAACGTTTTTGCACAAGTAGCGGACTCGAGTTACTTTAACCATGTAGAAGCAAAGGTTCAGGAAGTTGTTGGGGGCAATGTTCAACGAGAGTGGAATCTCAAGGATACTTTTATAGATAACAAAGAACCTGGAGCATTCTATTATCCTGAGCAGAAGCTATATTACTTTAAAGCAAATGATCTAAATGAGTCTGCACTTTATCGTTTGCAAATTGAAGCAGAAAATGGGAAACACGTTATAACTGGTGAGACACGGATGGTTCAAAATTTTCAAATTTCGGCACCTTCTGCAACAGCACCCATAAATTTTGCGGAAGCCAATGTTCCAGTTAATGGTTATAGAAATCAACCCATTCGTTTTTCAAAAGGAAATGCAGCTGTATTTAATGTAACGTTCAAATTTCGATACAAAGAAACTAAAGATTCAGGTAGTGAAATTAAAGAAATAACTTGGAATGTGGATGATGTCACTGCTGCTGATGCACCGACGTCTGAAGTTGTGGTTTTCGCGCGAGGCGAAACATTTTATGAACTTCTAAGAAATCGTATTCCAGTAGATAATGATGTCTTACGCAGAGAGGTTGAAAATATTGAGATTTTGGTAACAGCAGGTACGGAGGATTTAAATACTTATATTCTTGTTAACCAGCCGAGCTCTTCTATTACACAAAACAAACCTGAGTTTTCAAATGTAGAAGGAGGCATGGGGATATTTTCGAGTAGAACAACAAGAAGTCTTTTTAAGCAAGACTTTATGCCACCAAATATTAGAGCCTTAAATGTAAATTCTACGCGTGAATTGTGTCAAGGTCCATACACTGTACAATTAAATTTTTGCAGTAACATTCCGACGGACATCGGACAAGGTTATTCCTTTGTTTGTAATTAAGGCTTGAATCCAGCAGGCATTATACTTATCGGTTTCTTTCTCCCTCAAATATTTAGATTTTGTCTTCTTTCTTTTATAAAGTCCTAATTTAGTATCGTTTAGATTTAGATTATCTCTATTTAATCTATTCCTGCAACCTGAAGCTAATTCACTTCTATTAACTACTTTTTACCATCGCTGTAAAAAGTAGCAAAAAGATCTAGTCCTTCTTAAATTTTAAAAGTCTCCATTCCTGAATGGGGATGATGTCGCGGATCTCCTCCTACAAGCTGCGGAGCTAGCTCAATCATTCGCGCCATTCAGTTCATTCAACTTCAAAAATTCAAAATGACCAAACTTAATCCCTAAATAAATGCTTAATTCTAAAATTTATTCTCTTTTCTAAATAAATTTGACTGATGTTTCAGGGGAAACTAGCAGATATGCATTTAAAGTATTAAAATCTAATTCTGGCAAAGCCCATAGCAAAAGATAAACTATTTGCATTTTCAGAAAAGAAAGAAACAGCATCTCTTGAAGCTATTCCAAACTCGTAAGCTCCTTCGCCTAAAATAAAGTTTATCCCTATTGGAATGTTGTGCTGATAAATCCCTCCACCGAAATAACCAGCACTTAATTGCAACCAGGGCACTGGTCTAAAGTCCCCTCCCACCGAAACAACTGCGTTTTGGAGGCTTCCAGGAGCATTTCTGTTAAATGGAGCTACAATATCTACCCCTACACTAAATTGCTTAACGATATCATAACTTCCACCAAGTCGAAAATTAGCAGCATTATTTACCACTATTTCTGATTCACTATTTAATGATAAAATTCCACCACCCGATAACAACTGATCCACAGATTGAGTTATATCTTCATCATCTAAACCACTTAAACTCACACTAGATACTAACGTATCTCTAACCGAATAAGTATTTTGCGTATATGTTACATTTCCTATATTATTGACCGCTCCAACCAGCCTCAGTTTATTGAACATAATCATACTTGCTGAAAAATCTATACCGAAACCAGAACCTGTTATGTCAGGAAACAAACCAGTATTTTCAGTGGCAACATTACTTAGTCCATTAGCATGACCGTAATCAATCCCAAAAAACGGAGATAACGATGCATCTAATTTAGCTCCATCATCATCCGACTGAAAATCTACCATTGCAATTGACTGAATGAATCTCCCTCCAACACCACCATAAATAGCGAGCGTACTGTCACTTCCTAAAATTCGTCTACCGTAACCGAAATTATACTCTCTACTCCATGAGAACTTAATTTTAGAACCATTTGTTAATTCGCTCAATAAAATGGGATTGTTTAAATGTCCTGCTATTACTCTTGATAATGTATCACTAGACAAATCTGGTCGATTAGCGATTTTTGTTGTATCTCCATTAAAAGCGATAGATAAAGAGTCAAAAACATCGGCTAACTTCCCTCTAAACAGGATATCGGAAGTGGTACTATTTAGTTCTGAATACCAATTATATTTTTCGCGAATAGCTATACCCACACCGCCAAATTTTTCATTATGATAATAGGCTCCCAACCAGTTAAAATCAGCATCGATAGCAATTCCAGATTCTGCATATTCTGCAGCAATTTCTCTTTGTGACTCCCAGTCAATGTTAGATTCACCATCTGTAATTCTTCTGTAAATCCCAGATGCTGCTCCTTGAAGTCTATCCCTTGTCAAACTTGGACTAGAGATTCCAAAACC
>SKHH01000199.1 GCA_007117055.1 Lishizhenia sp.
AAACATAATAACGCTTGTGGTGTTGCAACAAGAACTTCTGTAGCAGAAGCCTATGAAGCAGCTCTAGCCGGCGACCCTGTTTCTGCGTTTGGAGGAATTTTAATTAGCAATACAGCACTTGACCTAGCCACAGCAGAAAAAATCAATGATTTATTTTGTGAGGTGGTAATAGCTCCAAACTATGATTCAGCTGGACTTGAGTTATTAAAATCAAAAAAGAATCGTATTATTCTCGTTCAAAAAAATATAGAATTGCCGAAAAAGCAAATTCGCAGTATTTTAAATGGTGTACTTGAACAAGAAAAAGACCTTATTACAGATCAAATAAGTGATTTTGAATCTGTAACAAGCTCAAAACCAACAGAACAAGAGTTGAAGGATTTGGCATTTGCGAATAAATTAGCAAAACATACTAAATCCAACACCATTGTATTGGCAAAAAACGGTCAATTATTGGCAAGTGGAACAGGTCAAACATCAAGAGTAGACGCTTTGAATCAAGCAATTCACAAGGCGAATTCTTTTGGCTTTGACTTAAAAGGAGCAGTAATGGCTTCTGATGCATTTTTTCCATTTCCCGATTGTGTAGAAATTGCGGATAAAGCCGGTATTTCTGCGGTAATTCAACCAGGAGGATCTATTAAAGACCAGTTGTCTATTGATTATTGTAACACCAATAACTTAGCGATGGTGTTTACCGGAAATAGACACTTTAAACATTAGAAAACACGATCAAATTGAAAAATCGTTTTATAGACTTTAAAAGATTTTAATTTAACATTAGTGTCGTTAACATTTATTACGTATTTTTATACGGAGGAATATATTAAAGAATTTGTGCAAGCTGAAAAATGGGATTATTTAACTTTTTAACACAGGAAATTGCAATTGACTTAGGAACAGCAAACACTTTGATCATTCAAAACGACAAAGTGGTTGTAGATGAACCTTCCATTGTTGCAAGAGACATTCAATCAGGGAAGATTGTTGCTATTGGTAAGAAAGCGCAACAAATGCATGGTAAAACCCATAAATTGATTGAAACAGTGAGGCCATTGAAAGATGGGGTAATTGCCGATTTTCAAAGTGCGGAACAAATGATCCGAGGAATGATCAAAATGATCAAAGGCGGTAAAAGTTTAGTAAATCCAAGTTTGCGTATGGTAATATGTATTCCTAGTGGTATTACTGAGGTTGAAAAACGAGCGGTTCGTGACTCTGCTGAACATGCAGGAGCCAAAGAAGTTTACCTTATTCACGAGCCAATGGCAGCAGCAATTGGTATTGGTATAGACGTAGAAGAGCCTATGGGGAATATGATTATTGACATAGGAGGTGGTACTTCTGAAATTGCTGTTATTGCGCTGGGTGGTATTGTTTGTGATAAATCGATTCGCGTAGCGGGTGATGATTTCACCAATGATATTGAAGAATATATGCGTCGTCAGCACAATATTTTAGTTGGTGAACGTACTGCAGAACAAATTAAAATAGAAATTGGAGCAGCTATTGCAGAATTGGATAATCCACCTGATGATTATGCGGTTCAAGGAAGAGACTTAATGACAGGAATCCCTAAAGAAATCGTTGTTTCGTATTCTGAAATTGCTCATGCACTCGATAAAACGATTTCAAAAATTGAGGAAGCAATATTAAGCGCGCTAGAGATGACTCCTCCGGAATTATCTGCAGATATTTATAAAACAGGTATCTATTTAGCTGGTGGTGGTTCTATGCTCAGAGGTCTTGATAAGCGAATTTCAATGAAAACGAAATTGCCTGTTCATATTGCTGAAGATCCGCTAAGAGCAGTTGCTAGAGGAACTAGCATTGCATTAAAAAATATTGATCGTTTCCAATTCTTAATAAGAGACTAATAGATTGAAAAAATAATTCATGCGTAATCTTATTGCATTTTTTCAACGGTTCAGAGTTTTTCTTGTATTTCTGGCGTTGCAGTTACTTGCTTTAGGATCCTATTTTTCTTTTGTTAGTTACCCGAGAACACAGTTCTTTAATACCTCCAATACTGTGGCTGCAAAACTTTTGACAACACAGCGCGATATAACAAAACACTTTTTTTTAGATCAAGAGAATAGAGTATTACAGGAAGAAATATCAAGACTTAAAAATCAATTAGACCATGCGCTCTCATCGAAAGATTCATCTGAAATAATTACAGATAGCCTAAAGGGTTTTTCATATACCTTTTTTCCAGCTACTGTCATTAACGCATCCTATTCACGAAAGAACAATTACTTTACGATTAATGTTGGAGCAAGTGATGGTATTCAACCAAAAATGGGCGTAATTACAGCTCATGGGGTGGTCGGAGTAGTTTATGATGTATCAACACATTTTGCTGTAGTGAAATCCATTCTTACTGAAAACTTTAATTTGAGTGCTTATATCTCTTCAAATAAAGCATTTGGTATAATAAAGTACCTAGATTTAAACCCAAAGCAAGTCTCATTAACAGGAATTTCAAATGATATTGAGCTAAATATTGGTGATACTATTTTCACTATGGGTAGTGGAGGATATTTTCCGTCAGGTATTCCAATTGGCAAAATAGTGGAGTATACTGTAATTGAAGGCAAGCCGTTGTGGGACATTTCCGTTGAATTATTTCAAGATATGCGCAAGCTGCATTATGTTCAGGTAATCAAACATATTAAGGAGCTTGAATTAACAGAGTTAGAAAATCAAATTGAAGAATATCATCCGTAAATGCCTAATTCATTAAAACATATCGTCCGTTTTATATTGTTCGTTCTTGTGCAAGGGCTGGTTGTTGGTCAGATTGAATTTGGAATGGGTATTCATCCGCTGATTTATCCGTTATTTATTTTACTGCTGCCTTTTGATATGCGACCAATTATTATCATGTTGATTGCTTTTGCTTGTGGACTATCCATTGACTTTATGATGAATACATTCGGGCTACATGCAAGTGCGGCTGTATTTGTCGCCTATTTCAGACCACAACTTTATCGTTTATTTTCTCCAAGAGACGGGTACGATGTAATGAAAGAACCCACTCTTCAAGAATGGGGTTATACGTGGTTTTTATCTGTTACCAGTACTACAGTCTTTTTACATCACCTATGGTTTTTTGCCTTAGAGATATTTAAAACTTCCGAGTGGTGGAATATTTTGAAATCTACTTTTTTAAGTGCTATAATTTCACTTGTATTAATGTTGATAACACAAATTCTTTTCTTCAAAAAAGAAAAATTATAAGATGAATTTAGAGGGGCGTAGATTAGTATTTCTCTTGTTATTTCTAGGTGTAGGAATCATTTTTACATTGCGCCTTTTTTACATGCAAGTCATGGATGACCAATGGATAACAAGAGCGGCTGAAGTTTCTCAAAAACAGCTAACCATAAAGCCCCCAAGGGGTATTTTGTACGATAGAAATGGTGTTAAAGTTGTCTCTAATAAAACCTATTATAACTTGATGTTTGTGGAAAACCAAATCAAGGATTTAGATACCTTAGCGTTTGCCCAATTACTAGAAATTGAACCACACGAAGTAGAAGAACGTTTTGAAGCTATTCGGAAAAGTTTGGATAGAAAAACACGCGATAGAAAAACAGGTAGAGACACTATAGTTAATGACTACAGACGTTATCTGCCCTATGCGTTTATAAAGGAATTAACTGCACAAGAAATTGCTAAAATTGCTACTGAATTACCAAATTTTCCAGGTTTTTATGAAGAAGCCATCAGTATGAGGGACTATCCGTATCCCGTGGGAGCAAATATTTTTGGCTACTTGAATGAAATTAGACCACATGAATTAGAGGCCGATCGGTATTTCTACCGGATTGGTGATGTAATTGGAAGAGCTGGTTTAGAACGTTATTACGAAAAGCACCTTAGGGGACAAAAAGGAACGCGATTTATTATTTCCTCTGCCCGTGGAAAAGTTGTAGATAACTTTGCCGATGGAAAACTAGACACACCAGCGGTGCAAGGTTTTCCATTACATCTAGGAATTGATATTGACCTCCAAGCTTATGGAGAGCAATTAATGGAAAATAAACTAGGCAGTGTTGTAGCGATAGAACCAAAAACAGGCGAAATTTTAGCTTTAGTAAGTGCCCCAAGCTATGACCCGAATAGTTTAGTAGGTGCTAGAAACATTAAAAAAAATTATGCAACATTAGTTCAAGATAGTTTAAAACCATTATTTCCAAGACCACTGCAAGCTGAGTATCCACCAGGGTCGATTTTTAAATTGATTCAAGCATTGTCAGGTATGCAAGAAAAAGTAATTACCGAAAACACTAGCTTTCCGTGTAATCGTTCTATGGTAGGCTGCCATAACCACCCAACAGCACAAAATATTCAACAGGCAGTTCAATTTTCTTGTAATCCTTATTTTTATTATCAAGTACGTAGATTTATACACCAAGGAAAACATAAAAACGCATACAAGGATGCTGCCATCGGACTAGATATTTGGGTAAAGTATATGAAAAGTTTTGGTTTAGGAATCCCTTTAGAAACAGATATTTTTGGTATTCGAAAAGGGGTTATTCCGAATGTTGCTTTTTACAATCATTGGTACGGTGAATATAGATGGCAGTGGTCTACAATTCGTTCTATTAGTATCGGTCAAGGTGAGGTAAAAGTAACGCCGTTACAAATGGCTAACTTGGCGGCAATCATGGCTAATAGGGGTTATTACTATACACCACATATTGTAAAAAGTATTGGAGAGGACGGTCCTTTGCCGCGCTTTAGAGAAAAGCATTACACTATGGTAGATTCAACACATTTTGCCCCTGTAGTTGAAGGCATGAGGCGAGTGGTAGAGGAAGCTGGAGGTACAGCAAGAAGAGCAAGAATAAAAGATATTGTTGTAGCGGGAAAAACAGGAACGGCCCAAAACCCACATGGTGAAGACCATTCTGTTTTTATCGCATTTGCACCTTTCGATGATCCGAAAATTGCCATTGCTGTATTTGTCGAAAACGCTGGTTTTGGAGGGACTTGGGCTGCACCCATTGCGAGTCTAATGATGGAGAAATATTTGAAAGGAAGCATTTCAGACGAGCTAAAAGAAAAACGAATACTTGAATCAAGGATTACACCATGAGACATTCATCTAGAAAATATAAGTTTACGTATGATTGGCTATTGATGCTCATAGTGTTTGTGTTGCTTGTTTTTGGACTCATCAATTTATATTCTGCAGCTTATCAACCTGAACACCCTTCTTTTTTTGATTTCCGTACACTATATGGAAAGCAATTATTTTGGATAGGAATGGGTGTTTTTTTGGGTGTTGTTATTTCATTGATTGATTCAGAATACATTCGGAAATTGACCCCTACAGCATTTTTTGTAGTACTCGTATTATTGGTGCTGGTTTTATTTACAGAACCGATTAATGGTGCTCGTTCGTGGCTTGGTATTGGTCCTTTCGGAATTCAGCCGTCAGAGTTTTCTAAATTTACCACAGCGTTAATGATTGGTTATATTATTCAGGGTGAACGAGGAAAAAACATTTCTAAAAATACGGTTTTTAAAGTCGGATTTATTTTACTCTTAGCTATGTTTTTAGTGCTTTTTCAAAATGATACAGGAACATTTTTAGTATTTTCCGCTTTTTTCTTTGTATTGTATCGTGAAGGTATCACTTTTGACCCTATTCTCCTGTTTTTCCTGAATAATTTATTTAGGTTACGATTAAAAAGTACGTGGGTAGGTGTTCACTTTATACCGGTACTTTTTGTTTTAATATTCTTTGGTATCATTACACTTTATTTCGCAGAATCTGAACACAGTTTTGCATTTTTTCCGGGTGCAGAAATTCCGGGTTGGTCTATATTAATTGGAATTCTTACGCTGCTTGGTATAATTGGTTATTTTCTATTAAAACAATTTAGCTCACAGCGCAATAAAAGAAAACTTACAACCATACTTTTTATCACCTATTTTTCTTCAATTTTGATGGTCGGCACAATTTCATATACGTATTTAAATGTGTTACAGTATCATCAAAAAGTCCGAATTGATTTGTGGCTAGGTAAAATTCAAGATAAAGACGGAGAAGATTACAATAGGAATAGAGCCTTGGCAGCTGTTGGTTCAGGTGGTTTCAGTGGCGTTGGTTACCGTCAAGCAGTACTGTCGAGTCCAGAAAGTCAACATGTTCCAGAAAGTGAAACGGATTTTATTTTTTGCGTATATGGTGAAGAATGGGGCTTTTTAGGCTCTTCTATTTTAATGCTGCTGTATACGGCCTTATTAGTTCGTCTCGTGTTTTTAGCTGAAAGACAACGAAGTCGGTTTGCACGTGTTTTTATTTATTCCACCGCTATCATTATTTTTTATCATTTTGCCATTAACATTGGAATGAACATTGGAGTGTTACCTGTAATTGGAATTCCCTTGCCATTTTTGAGTTATGGAGGGTCGTCTATGATGGCTTTTTTAGTGATGATTTTTGTAGTTTTAAAACTGGATAGTCAACGAAAAGAGGTTTTAGCGTGAAACATTTTAAAACATATTACGCGCAAACGAGTCCTTTTGGTCAAGTGTTGTTATTACTCCTTACTGGTTTTATTACCTATAGTTTTTTGAGTATGGGAATTGCGCTTATCCTACAATCGTATGACAACACTATTCCTACGTTAAGTAGCGTCGCTTTTGCTGATAAGCACCCCGTTTTATTTATGTTACAACACTTCATTCCCTTGCAGGTTGGTTTTTTATTTACTCCGGGCTTACTGTTTTTAATTTTATCAAAGGACAAGATTATTAAGAAAAAAGAAGCTCGTATAACACTATCTATAATAGAGAGAATACTGTTACTCGTATTAGCGTTAAGTACATTTCTTTTATTGCCCTTACTAAGTGAAATGAATTTATCAATTCTAAGGGCATTAAATGTGGAAGAAGCACTAATTGCTCAAAAAGAAGCAAGTGATGCGCTCTTACAACAATTATTAACGACCCATTCAGGTTTTTTATTTGGGCTTTTTACCATTGCAATAATCACTGGTATTTCTGAAGAATTCGCATTCCGCGGTTTTATGTTTAACCATATATTTAGGACAACTCGAAAGCCGTTGTTAAGTATTGTGATAACTGCTTTTATTTTTGCTTTATTACATTTTAATTACTTACAGTTTATTCCATTGTTTGTGTTTGGAGCTATATTGACCATGATTTATTTTATAACACGTCAATTGTGGCTTGTTATACTATTACACGTATTAAACAATGGATTTAACGTTTGGTGGTTATCAACAGCAACTTTTCCCAACTGGATGGAAAACATATACCTTGAAACAACAATCCCATCAACATTGCTGTTCATGGGATTGCTTTATTATTTTAGAAAAAAATTGATAGATTAACAGAACTACTGAACACGAATGTTATACGATTTAACATTACCTTTCTCTGTAGCGCCGTAACCAATAGAATTAAAATTCAAATCACCTAAAATTTCACGTGCTTCGAAAATCATTCCCATAGGAACGGTTTCATCCGCTTTGAAACAGGTTATAACCTCTTCTTTCGGTGCTGTAAATTCAGCAGGCTTACTCGCCAATTTATCGGTTTTCCACTTTCCAATGTAACCAATTCCATCTTTATGGATGATACCATCATATTGTACGGCGATTCCTTTCTCAAAAAGTGAAGCATCTCCTTTAATCGGAGGGCCGAGATAAACAAAGTCTACCTCACTACGCTGTTTAAAAGGGGTTAAATCCGTTAAACCGATACCAGATGCTGGTTGGATTTTCACCAATGGATCTACTTCTTTAGTTGTAGTAGCCACCATAAAGAAGAACAAAAGCATAAATACAATATCAGGAAGCGATGAGGTGTTAATACCAGGAGCTTTTTTACCGTCTTTTTTACCAAATTTTGCCATAGTTTCTTATCGTTTTGGTTTAACTTCAATTAATCGTAAAGGAAACAACAATTCGATGAGATCCATTTTTTCGCGGTATTCTTTAACACGTGGTTTATCTTCTAACATGTTTTGTTGATAATAAGTTCGCATCGCAGTATACGAAATACCGAATAAATCTTCTGCTTCTTGGTCTCTAAGTTCAGCAACTGCTTTTTCAACTTCAGATTGAACAGCTACATAGGCACTATAATCCGTATCGATAAAAGATTCTAATCGGACGTGAGCTTGTAACGCAATTTCCGGCATTTCTTTTTTACCACTATATTGCGTATACATCTCAATAATTTTCACCTTTTTATTCCATTCAGCAATTTCATTTAATGTTTGCTCAATGTACTTTTCGATTTTAGGATCTTTTGAAGCGTCTTGCTTTTCGTAATTATCCAAACGTGTATTTGCTTCGGCTAATTTTTGCATGTACAAATCTTTTGTACCAAAAGCATAATACGGATAATCCAGTTTACGATTGGTTTTTTTATCTCTATTAATGAGGTAAAAGTGCTTAATTCTACCATTCAAATCTTCAATATCTTCAGGTCGAATAATAGAATCACGCGCTTGAATCACCTGTCTACTGTTGATCGAAATTTTATAAATATTTTTCTTTTCAACAGGGTCAGATTTTTCAACCTCTACTTTTTTCGGAATTTTACGCAGGTAGGCTACATCTTTGTCCATTGTTGTAGTAACAAGGAAAAAGATTAAGAGCAAGAAGGCAATATCTGCCATCGAACCCGCATTAATTTCCGGTGCTTCTCGCTTTGCCATATTAATTTTTTCTTACTAATTTAAGTACGAAACCTAGTCCTAATGCAAGTACTGCACAAACAGTGATTGCAGTTAAAGCTGTTATAATTCCTGCATGTGTAAAATTAATTACTCCTTGGTCTGCAGTAAGTCCTCCTCCAAGATTTAGCGATTCAGAGGTGTCTGTTGTACCAATCGCATATAAAATAAAGAAGAATACTGCGGCAATAATAATACCTAATACTGATTTTATCGCAACCATTGGTCGAGTAGCTAATAATGCAGCGAAAAACCCTAAAACAAGAACTACTGCGGCAATAATGGTAATATAACTAATGTTCATTACTGCACTAAAAGCAACACTGTCCATGAATTCAGCTTGAACTAGTTTGTCACTATCAGCATTAACACCAGATCCCATTACTACTAAACCAGCGATTAAAGCAGGAGCAATAATTATTACCTTAATGATAATGCCAATAATATTTAATTTTTTTTCGTTTTCCATGTTGTGATGGATTTTTGACGGTTAATACTATCTATTATTTTCCAGCAACTTTGTGCTTCAACATCATATCTACTAATGTGATAGATGAATTCTCCATTTCATTCACAATACCGTCCACTTTTGCTACGATATAATTGTAAAAAATCTGAAGAATAATCGCTGAAATCAAACCAAATACTGTTGTTAAAAGCGCTACCTGAATACCACCTGCTACAGTAATTGGAGAAACTTGTCCGTCCTCAACAATCTTTTCAAAAGCCTGAATCATACCGATAACTGTTCCCATAAATCCAAGCATCGGAGCCAAGGCAATAAATAAAGAAATCCAAGAAACTCCTTTTTCTAATAGGCCCATTTGAACACCACCGTAATTTACTACAGACTTTTCAACAGCTTCAATTCCTTCTTCGGCTCTATCTAATCCTTGATAGTAAATAGAAGCAATTGGACCACGTGTATTTCTACAAAGTTCTTTTGCGGCGTCCACACCTCCTGAAGACAATGCGCTTTCAACATCTAAAATAAATTTCTTTGTGTTGATAGAAGATAAATTAAGGTAAACAATACGCTCAATACAAAGCGCTAAACCAATAATCAAAGCAATTAATACGATACCCATCCAAAATGGATCTCCTTCAATAAACTTTTGTTTCAAACGTGAAGTAAAGCCTACATCAGCAGTTGAACTTTCTTCTTCTGCTACTTCATCTGCAACAGCAACAACATCTTCTTGCTCTTCAAGAGCCACTTCTGTTAAGCTTTCTGATGCATCATCATCTTCTACTACTTCTTCCGTCATTACTTCTTCTACGTCCCCATCTTCTTGTGCGTGAGAGAAACTTGAGAAACCGAATGTTAACATTCCGGCTACGACTAGAGAACTTACAATTTTTTTCATGTTCTAAAGGTTAAAATTTAATCGTTTAAATTAATTAATAATTCCAAAATTAATAATATCTAACTAAAAAGCAACTTGCGGAGAGAGAGGGATTCGAACCCTCGGTTCCGGTGCAACCGGAACACTCGCTTTCCAGGCGAGCCAGTTCAGCCACTCCTGCACCTCTCCCGTTGAATTTTAATTTCGTCGCTAAAGTACAAAAAAATAATAATCTCAAAGTCAATACTTAGTTTAACTTAATATTTGTTTAACCTTCGGTAGGTTTTAGTGAGTCATCCGTTTTCTATTATTGACGAAGTTTGTTTTACTTTTCGAATTGAAAACCAGCGGGTTTTACTAAGACAATGTTGCACTAATTTTAGAATTGACTTTTTTTTTATCGGTTTAAATGCATATTTAATATCTTTACGCTATTATTTGATTTTTCATGTCCAATACCAAAAAAAATACTACCCCAAAAAATACCCGTCCAAAATTTACGCGACGAACTTCTACTATCCTTATACTTTTAATTTGGTTGGTGGGATTGATGCCTTTTTTCGGGATTTTATATTTACGTTATGTAACAACGGATAGCAGTAACCTTCCGTCTCCGGCAATTTTAGAAACACAGGAGGAGTTATTGGCTACTACCATTTTTGCAGATGACGGAATTACAGAGTTGGGAAAGTATTGGAAAGTAAACAGAACAAGTGTAGATTATAAGGACATTTCTCCTTATGTAATATCTGCGCTTATTTCCACAGAAGATGAACGATTTGAACGACACGCTGGAATTGATGCGAAAGCTGTAGGTCGAGCGCTAACCTCATTTGGCGGAGCTGGTGGAGCTTCAACGATTAGTCAACAGTTGGCCAAACAATTGTTTACCTTAAAAGAAAGGGAGGATAAACGAGCAGCACAATTAGATAATGATGACCCAGACGCATTAACGGACGAAGAAAAAACCATTCGTAGAATGCATCCGTTGGAAAAACGTTTTTATGAAAAAATAAAAGAGAATATAATAGCGCTTAGATTAGAAAAACGGTATACGAAGAAGGAAGTGGTTACGATGTATTTGAATCAATTTGATTTTGTTAATAATGCTGTAGGAATTTCCTCTGCTTCTCGCATTTATTTCAATAAACATGCTAGAGACTTATCAAAAATAGAAGCCGCTATGCTTGTAGGTATGTGTAAAAATCCTACATTATATAATCCGTACAGTTATAAGGTGAAAAATTACCGTGCAATTATTGCAAATTATGAAAATAGAAACCCAGAAGATATTACACTTGAGGAAATTCAGCAACGTCGTGAAGCGGATTCGATTCGAGCGATTGAAAGACGAAATACTGTTCTTTATAAATGGTACGAAAACAGTCAAAAAGAAAACAATTCTTTAACGGCAACCATTTCAAGAGAAGAATACGACAGTTTAAAGTTGTTACCTGTTGTAACTAATTATCAGTCGGTTGATCATAAAAAAGGGTTGGCGCCTTATTTTAGAGAATCTTTGCGCAGTGAGTTGAGAGCCGTTTTGCGTTC
>SKHH01000250.1 GCA_007117055.1 Lishizhenia sp.
ACTGAAACCAAAGAGGATGAAGAAACTTTAGCGCTCATATACAACTTTATCAATTCTAAGTATTTATCGAAAAAAGAACGTGGAGTAACTGCAGAAGTGATAACTATGAAAGAAATCAAGCAACGTTTGGATGAATTGAAAATCGTTCGTCCTTGGTTACAACATGAAATCGAATTAAAAATACGTTCCATGAACTGGAAACTAGAAAAAATGAAAATACGATCTGAATTGCTTGACCGCAAATTTCGTTACCGATTATTTCTTCGGCAATTACTGACCTCTGTATTTTTTATTGTAATTGCATTTCCATTCTTCATTTTTGGTCTACTGCATCATATTGGACAATTTAAACTTACCGATATAATTATCCCTAAACTATCGAAAGACATAGAATATTATGCTCCATTTGCTGTATTTATAGGCGTTTTTTTGTACCCTATTTCTTATCTTCTATTCACATGGGTCATTGGCTTTCATTTACTTAATCTTCCATGGTACGGACTGTTGTTGTATTTTACGCTACTCCCTTTATCAGGATTGTTTACTTATTGGTTTGCGCGTTACTTAACCCACATTAGTTTCAAATGGCAATACCTATTTCTAATGGTCGATCGGAAAAATGCATTAAAAGAACTCAAGCAAGAAAAGACAACACTTCGGAAAATGATATTCGAAGATTAATAAATACGTCCGATATTTCGCTTAAAATGACAAGCGCTTGAAAGAAAATTACGTAGTTTTGTAAAGCTAAAATATTACATTATATTGTCGAGTTTTAAACCACAAAAATTGGTTTAAAAATACATAAAAATAAAAGAGAACAAATGAATACTTGGTACACTGTAAAAGTTAAATACACAAAACAATTAGAAGATGGAAGATTGAAAAATGTCACTGAACCTTATCTCATCGATGCCGTTTCTTTTACAGATGCAGAAGCGCGCGCCTATGAAGAAGTAGGCTCCAGTGTAAGGGGGGAGTTTTCTATTAAAGGCATTACCAAAACTGATTTTGCAGATATTTTTTATTACGAAGATTGCGATGACTGGTATAAGTGTAAATTAAGTTACGTTAATATCGATGCAGATTCAGGTAAAGAGAAAAAAATATCTAACAACTACCTTGTTACTGCTAGTAATGTACAGCAAGCTTACGAACGCATTCACGAAAGCATGCAAGATATGATGGTAACATTTGATATTCCAAGTATCATGTTAACTCCAATTGTTGAGGTATTGCCCTACAACCCAGACCTAGATGTTGAATTGGATCGAAGACCATTAGAGAACAATGAAGAAATTGAATCTCAAGAAGAAATTGAATCAGAAATTCACGATGACTCTGTTGAGGAAAGCCAAGAAGATGCTATAGAGGAAACAACAGAATCTCAATTCGAAGATGAAACAGAGCGTTAGCCGATGGAGGAGTTTATAACGAATTTAAGAGATGATCACTCTGATTTTAACAAAGGAAGTTTAGACGACCAATTAAAATCCGTCGACCCTATGTTACTATTTCAAAAATGGTACAAAGAGGCGTACGAAAAAAATTGTGGTGAACCACATAAAATGGTGATTTCGACGGTAAACAAATCGGGGAACCCCTCCTCTCGTATTGTTTATATGAAAGAATTTATAGCGGAAGGATTTGTCTTTTACACTAACTACCAAAGCCAAAAAGGCAGGGAACTAGCATCCAACCCTTCTATTTCTGCTCTTTTTTATTGGGACTGTCTAGAACGCCAAGTAAGAATTGAAGGGACAACTGAAAAAGTTCCTGCAGAAATGTCTGATGACTATTTCAATTCAAGACCAAGAGGCAGTCAATTAGGTGCTTGGGCCTCTAAACAAAGTAAAGACATTCAAAGCAGAGATGATTTAGAAAAGGCGTTTGATACTATCGAAAAGAAATTTGAAGGAAAGCCCGTTACACGACCGCCACATTGGGGTGGATATGTAATCCAACCAAAAAGAATTGAGTTTTGGCAAGGAAGACCAAGTCGCTTGCACGATAGAATTTGTTTTGAAAGAAATGGAACGCATTGGGACGTGACTCGAAAAAATCCGTAAACATGGAACATAAAGAACCGCGAGTTTTTGAACTAGCTAATGGCTTGAGGGTATCCTATTTACATACTCCATCTATTGTTTCCCATTTAGGCATCTCAATTTTGGGAGGCTCTCGCTATGAGCAAGAAGGAGAAGAAGGATTGGCACATTTCCTTGAGCACTGTATTTTTAAGGGAACAAAAAAACGAAAAGCTTTTCATGTTTTATCACGACTAGATTCGGTTGGGGCAGAATTAAATGCATATACAACGAAAGAGGAAATTTGTATCTACACTTCTTTTTCGAGTGAACACCTCAAACGTGCAACAGAACTATTATCAGATATTACTTTTGAATCCGTTTTTCCAGAAAAAGAAATAGAAAAGGAAAAAGAAATCATTCTAGATGAAATCAATTCATATTTAGATAGTCCGGGAGATAAAATATTTGATGATTTCGAAGCTTATTTATTCCCAAATCACAGCTTGGGAAATAATATTTTAGGAACTAAAGATTCGGTTCAATCTTTTACAAGAGACCATTTATTGAATTATGTTAATCGATTTTTTCACCCGAGGAATATGGTTATTTCTTTTGTGGGGAATTCATCTGAGAAAAAAGTATTGAATTATATCGAACGTTATTTTGGAAGCTATCGATCAAATCAAGAAATAATTTCACCTGCGCCAATACGCAACTACCAACCCTTTCAAAAAAGTGTTCAAGAAGCCAATTATCAAGTTCACGTGGTTGTGGGAGGAATTGCCCCAGGTTTAAATGATCCTAAAAGAAGAGTCATGACCCTTTTAATCAACTTATTGGGTGGCCCTGCGTTAAATTCACGATTAGTACTTTCTGTGAGGGAGAAATACGGTTATTCGTACAATATAGAAGCAAGTTACACACCCTACAAAGAGATTGGTTATTGGAATATTTATGCAAGTACCGATCAACGATTTGTATCAAAAACACTAAAAATCATTCACCGTGAATTAGCAAAGCTAGCGGCCGTTCCACTTACACCTCATCAACTTCGACAAGCAAAAACACAGTTAAAAGGGCACATTGC
>SKHH01000183.1 GCA_007117055.1 Lishizhenia sp.
AACGTAACGCTAAGCTAAAGTCGATATACAATTTCAATTAATTATTGTATTATCCTCTTTCTTGACACAATTCTACTAAAACTCCGTGATTAGATTTTGGGTGTAGAAAGGCGATTAACTTTCCTTTTAGCAGTTAATTTATTTAATGTAATTGCTTTCATATCAGCACTTTCGCCCGCATTACGTATAGCCATTGTTGTGCAATCGTGCTTTCTTTTCTTTCGTCCGTTGGTTGGCTCTGACACACTCTTTGACAAGCGTTGGCTAGAGCAGTGGTTTGCGCGGCTTGGTAATGTGTGTGGAAGAATTGCACTAATCCATGAATACTTTTAGATCAATTTTATCCATTTCTTTTTCAATATATTCTAGACTTTCATCTTGTGACATCTTCAAAATAGGGTGCTTCAAGTCGAGTTTTTCACTTAAAACTTCCGCAACTTCTTTAACCCAATAAGTCATACTCATTTGGATTATACTGCCATTTATTTCTTTTGCCATTTCAGTAATACGACTACCATCACCAATTCTGTCGACAAGAATAATCGTGGACATGTAATGCAATTGGCGTCCATGGTCCATTTCTCTTTCAAACCGTGAAACTTTGTCTAATGAAATTTCGCTGTTACCTGGTCCTATAAAACCCAAATCGAACCTTGCTCCAACGCCTGGTTTCACTAAAACTGTTGCATCACTTTCTCGTTTGTTTTGTCTTTGGGATAGCCAAAACACCATTTTGGACTTTGAGCTTTTTTCTGGATCGATTTGAGCAAAGCCTAATATCGTTAGTACAGAACCTAATATTAATTTCTCGAAAAGTTTACCATACATGGATTTTTCGCTACCACGTATTGCTAAGCTTTGAGTCCCAATCGCATAAAATATTTGAAGTAGGGAAGGCCAATTAAGAAGGTAATTATCCTTATCAAGTTGAATTGAAGTTTCTATATCTCCAAATTCTTTGGTTAGTTCATTTGCTGCATTACTTAGTCTGTCTGAAAAGTCCTTTAAATGTTTTTCTACACCGTCTGGATCGCTTCTCAAAACATTTTGAATGCTTTTCCCTGTTAATCCGATAAACCACTGTAGAAAGATCTTTTCTTCTGCTTTCAGTTTATTTTCAAGTAATTCTTTGATTACGATTGAGTTCAAATTCTGTTCGAAATTGTCAAACAATTTTGAACCCTTCAAATAAGTAAGAAATAATGACGCGTTTGAAAGTAGTATACGCCTTTGTGTCAAACCTTCAGTTAACGTTCTAACGTTTCCGCCACTTAAAATAGAAGTCACTACGTCATTAATAACATTTCTACCAACTCTGTCTATTAATTCTTTGCCTGTAAATTTGGTTAATCTTCTTCCTACTTCAGGAATTTGACTAGAGAGTAATTTTTTTTTGCTCATTATTTTAAATTGAGAAATGGTGCATCATTTGTTGGGGCATCAGTATTGATCCAATTGATTTTGTTGGCTTCCTTTTGCAACCAATTAAAAACATCGTTTTTTATCAATTTCATGTATTCTTCATTTTGTTCAAAAAGAACGAAGCGTCTACCATTCTTAACTGCTGCTTTCCCTGTAGTTCCTGTACCGCCAAAAGGATCTAGTATTACATCATTTTTAAAAGAATAATACTGAATTACCTTTTCTGCTAATTCAAGAGGAAAAACAGCTGGGTGTTTTTTGTTATAAGAAGGGTGAATTTTCCAAAGATTTGTTGTTTCATAACCATCCTTTACTTTAGACTCTGCAACTAAATCTTGGTTTGGGTGCTTCCGTATGAGCCAATCAATTAGTTTATCTGTTTTTTTTCTGTAAACCATTATGTATTCCGTTACTGGGACTGGTTTATACTGCAGTGGATTCCTGTCAGCAGCAAATCTTCTTCCACGGCCTGTTGCCCATCCTGCGCCTTCTGGTTTAACCCAATGAATGTCGTCAATGAACTCAAAACCTTCCTCAATGAATAATCTATGAAAGTCAAATGGAACGGCAATCCTTTTTGAAGCTTCATTCCTGCTCGCTCTTCGGATAAGCACGGGAGAAATATTCATTACGAAAAACCTACCTTCATTAAGTACCCTATGTGATTGGTGAATTATCTTCCTGATTTTTAATAAATACTCTTCATAAGTTAGATATTCAGAATACTCAGGTCGTGCGTTATAATAAGGTGGGGAAGTAAAAACTAAGTCTACTGATTCGCTAGGTGTTTCTTGTAATAAAACTTCAGAATCACCAAGGCCAATTGTATTTCTTAGAGTTGATATTTTTGGTACTGAACTTGCTTTTCGTTTTTTCTTTGTTCCATTCTTTCTGCCCAATAAGCGTGATTCAAGAACTTCTTTATTTGTCGATTTTTTCTCGTGAATCAAAGTAGTCATTGCATCAATTACGATTTCTCCAATAGCCTCATTTGACTTGGATTTTATTGGAACTCTCCAAATATGGTATCTGTCATCAATTTCAGGCAACCCGAAATCAACGGCTTTTTCTAGCTCAATTGATTTAAGGTAGTTTTTGGAAACCGTTTTAGCTTGTTCTACAGTTGTGATTTTATACTTGCTTCTCTTTGTAGCGTTACTTCTCATTTTCTTTTTTTATTTTGACTAGCAATTGATCAACTTCCACTTCAAGTATTTCTGCGATTTGGTAGAGAATTTCTAATCTAGGTTGTTGACGATTTTGAACATACCCATTTACCATGTTGTAACTCTTCCCGAGTTACTCCGCCAACCAAGTCTGCTTAATTCCTTTCTCTTCGAGTACTTCCTTTATTCGGTTCATATCCGCATAAATTTAAGTCGCTAAAATAACCCAAATTTTTCATTTATCTCGTTTTTCAATATACATTTCGTTCGTTTAATTATTGGTCTGTCTGAGCGTGGGCAAAAAAATAGGCTCTTTTGGTTTTTTGCGTATGGCATGTGGGTCGGCAAAAACCAAATGTGCCTATTTGCGCGTTGGCTTTTTCAGCATGTTGCACAACGTAACGCTAAGCTAAAGTCGATATACAATTAATTATTGTATTATCCTCTTTCTTGACACAATTCTACTAAAACTCCGTGATTAGATTTTGGGTGTAGAAAGGCGATTAACTTATTG
>SKHH01000111.1 GCA_007117055.1 Lishizhenia sp.
ATCATCATCTCCATCATCATCTCCATCATCATCTCCATCATCATCTCCGTCGTCATCACCATCATCATCACCATCATCGTCGTCTTCTTCATCTAAAACAAAAGGATCTGATTCTTCAAAACAAACGCCATCAGAAACCATTACAGTATAACTCCCATTTTCAATTGGAGTATACGTTTGACTGGTTTCTCCAGTAATTTCTTCTCCATTCAAATACCATTGATAAGAATCAGCCTCAGTTGATGTTAAAACACTTCCGTTTTCAGTAATGATGGGATCTTCTAAAGGCTCAAAGACACAATCAACTGTGGAGTTGACTCTACTGTCGTTTTCAGCTAAATCTATGAAATCTTCTTTTGCTTGACATATACCCTTTAAATAGTAATCCAACCAAGGAGTAATAATATCATAAGTCAATTGATGTTGAGCTGGTCTACCAAGAGAACCTCCTCCACCTGTAAACGTTTCTCCTAAACCACATTGAAAGTTGTTATTTGCAAAATTACAATGTCCACCACCAATTAAGGATACAAAATACTTACAGTCACTACTCAAACCATTATAAATAGGTAGTTGATGTTCCGCTGGAGGGGTAACCCCATCTTCGTCACCTGCAAGCACTAATGCAGGAATGGTAATATCTACTGCCGCATCTGAAGCTTCTGGATCTGTTTCAGCAGGAGCTAGTCCTACAACGGTTACAGCGTTTTCATTTACCGCAGAAGCTAAAAAAGAAGCTCCTCCTCCCATAGAGTGTCCCATAATACCGGCTCTTCCATTAACCCCTTCGTAAAAAATAGAAGACGATAAACTATTTTCAGCTAACATTCTATCCAATACCACACTAAGATCTAAACCAAAATCTTCATGACTAGGAGACAGGTCCCCTTCAGTTCTAGGGAATGCAAAAATATACCCTTTGGGAACCATTTCTTCCCAAATATTTTCATAGGCAGACCATACCATTTGAAAGCCATGACCAAATACAACTACAGGAAACTCTTCTGCAATCATGGCAACATCTGTTCCCTCAGAAGCTGCTGGATAATAAATTTCAGTTTGAATTTGACGACCAGGACCACCTCCACTTCCAAAGCCTCCATCAGGACGATCGGGATCATTAAATGTAATTGTAGTATGTCCAACTTGATACTGCGCAAAACTAAACAAAGCTGTAGCAAGTGATACGATAATAAGAATAATTTTTTCCATAGTTGTGAGTATTGTTTCATACGAATTTAAGGTAATCTTTTTAATAAATTAGTCAATAGTGACTAGTTTTTTATAATCGGTATAGAAAGTAAATTAATGGTTGTTTAGTCAATTGATTAGTCAAAACGAGTTATTTTCTATAATATCAAAGTTAAATTGGATCAATACTACAAGCAATTATTTAATACTTTTACAAAAACTATTTTTAATGAATGTTGCAATCATAGGTGGCGGAGCGGCCGGTTTCTTTAGTGCTATACACGTTAAATTGAACTTCCCCAATGCAAAAGTTACGCTATTCGAGAAATCAAATAAATTACTGTCCAAAGTTAAAATATCTGGTGGCGGTAGGTGTAATGTAACAAATGCCTGTTCTTCTATTTCGACCTTATCAAAAGCCTACCCTAGAGGTGGTAAAGCATTGAAAAAAATATTTCCTGAGTTTTACACAAAGCACACGATGGAATGGTTTGAAAAAAGAGGTGTGGCGCTTTTAACACAAGAAGATCAATGTGTTTTCCCTGTATCTCAAAATTCTCAAACGATTATTGACTGTTTTCTTCAAGAGGCGTTGCGCTTAGGAGTGGAAATTAAAACTGAGTCACCCGTACAAAAATTGACTCCCAAGAACGGTCAAATTTATTTGCACGTTAACGAAAATGAAATATCATTTGATTATGTCATTGTAGCAACTGGCGGAAGTCCAAAGAAAAGTGGTTTAATATGGCTCGAAAATTTGGGTCATAAAATAGAAAATCCAGTTCCATCACTATTCACTTTTAATATGCCGGATGAAACTATTCGGGATTTAATGGGGGTAGTCGTTGAGGAAGCATTGGTGAAAATAAAGGGAGAAAAACTCGAAGGAAATGGACCTGTACTGATTACTCATTGGGGAATGAGTGGCCCTGCCATATTAAAACTTTCAGCATTTGGTGCACGAATTTTAGCTGAAAAGAATTACAACTTTTCCATTGAAGTAAACTGGGTAAATGAGTCGAATCACATACTAGTGATGGATAAACTTGAAGATATAATCGAATCGCACAGTGAAAAACAACTACAAACAATACGCCCCTATTACCTACCAACAAGGTTGTGGCTGTATTTATTAAATAGGCATCAATTAAATAGTATGAAAAAATGGCGGGAATTAAGTAAAAAAGAAAAAAACAAAATTGTTCAACTATTGTGTAATGATTCGTATCAAGTTAGAGGTAAAACCACTTTTAAAGAGGAGTTTGTCACGTGTGGAGGAGTCAGTTTGGATAGCATTTACATAAAAAACATGCAAAGTAAAGTTGTTCCAAATTTATTTTTCACGGGAGAGGTTTGCGACATAGATGGGCTTACAGGGGGATATAATTTCCAAGCTGCTTGGACCACTGCCTTTATAGCCGCCAAGCTTGGTAAGTGAGCTAAATTCGGTATAAGAAAAATAACCTAAAAGTAAAAAGAGGAAAGCAGGCGCCTTCCTCATTTTATTCATTCTTACTTACTACTGAAACAAATATATTAAAAAAAATCAATAATGCGTAACAACATTGTGTTTATCAATTAATTTTCTCAAATTGATCAATGAATAACGCATTCTCCCAAGTGCGGTATTAATACTAATCTCTTCTTTATCTGCAATATCCTTAAAAGACATTTCTTTGAAAATACGCATCACTAAAATATCACGTTGACTCTTAGGAAGGCAGTCCACCAAGAGTATCATTTGTTTTTCCAGCTCTTTCCGTGTAATTATATCTTGCACATTTTCTTCTTCCATGTCTAACACAGAGAATATATCAAAATCCTCTTTTTTTGTAGATGACTCTGAAATCATGTGCACTTTATTGTTTTTTCTAAAATAGTCTACTACCAAATTATGCGCAATACGCAT
>SKHH01000224.1 GCA_007117055.1 Lishizhenia sp.
GTTTCGCTATGCTCAACAGGGTTGTTTAATAGTTTTGGTTTTAACGATAAAGCGAGGTGATCGAGTGACCGACGTTAGGAGGTTGTATCGAGAGGACCGGGGTTCATTGTTCTTTTGTTCCTTGTTTTTTGTTCATGGTTCGTTTCGCTATGCTCAAGAGGGTTCGTTCATGGTTTTTGTTATTCTGATTTTAACTGAAAAAAATGATTATTTTTGTTTAAAAGACTAAAATCATATGTACGGAAAAATAAAAGATCATTTAGCTGCGGAATTGAAGCAGATTGAGAAAGACGGAATTTTTAAAAGAGAGCGAATAATTACAAGTCCACAAGGCGCAGAGGTTTCTGTGAGCACTGGGGAGGACGTGGTGATCATGTGTGCGAATAATTATTTGGGCTTGTCTTCACATCCTGATGTTATTCAAGCGGCGAAAGACGCGTTAGATACACATGGCTTTGGAATGTCTTCTGTTCGTTTTATTTGTGGTACACAGGATATTCATAAAGAGCTAGAAGAGCGAATTGCGAAATTTTACGGAATGGAAGATACCATTTTGTATGCAGCTGCATTCGATGCAAATGGAGGGGTTTTTGAACCATTATTTACAGCAGAAGATGCCATTATTTCGGATGAATTAAATCATGCTTCGATTATTGATGGAATCCGCTTGTGTAAGGCACAACGTTATCGTTATAAGCATAGTGATATGGCCGACTTGGAAGAGCAATTGAAAAAAGCACAAGATCAGCGTTTTAGAATTATTGTTACAGACGGTGTGTTTTCAATGGACGGGGATATCGCCAAGTTAAATGAAATTTGTGATTTGGCAGATAAATACGATGCACTTGTTATGACAGATGAGTGTCACTCGGCTGGGTTTATCGGTAAAACGGGACGTGGAGTTCCTGAATATCATAATGTAATGGATCGCGTGGATATTATTACAGGTACGCTAGGAAAAGCGCTAGGAGGAGCTATGGGTGGATACACAACGGCGAAAAAAGAAATTATCGAAATGTTGCGTCAGAAGTCTCGTCCGTATTTGTTTTCAAATTCGTTAGCGCCATCAATTGTGGGTGCAGCAAATAAGGTGTTTGAAATTTTGAGTGCAACGACGGAATTAAGAGATCAATTAGAGGAGAATACACGCTATTTCAAAGAAGCAATTATTGAGGCAGGTTTTGATATTGTACCAGGTGATTCACCGATTGTTCCAATTATGTTATACGATGCTGCTTTATCACAAAAGTTTGCAGATCGCTTATTAGACGAGGGAGTTTATGCAATTGGGTTTTTCTATCCTGTAGTACCTAAAGAAAAAGCAAGAATTCGAACACAAATTTCTGCTGCTCATACAAAGGAGCACTTGGATAAGGCTATTCAAGCGTTTATTAAAGTAGGAAAGGAATTGAATGTTATTTCTTAAGCAATTCACGCTGATTTCATGAATAGATTGTAGTCAGGAAATCGTTGTATTATTGATTAAAACATGAATAGAAAAACCATAAATACAGTTGTGGCCATTGGTGTGGTTTCCTTGTTGGGGATTTTATTCATTCAAGTGTTTTGGATCAAAAGTACCATTAAAGCTCAAAACACAGCAGTAACACTTCAGGAACGACAAGATAGCTTGAATTTGAGGCAGTTTGAAGAGCAGGTGAGGGTAGCACTACGCAATGTGGTTGAATCAATTAGCACGCATCATGCGGATAGTTCGGATTTATACGGAGCTGTTAAGCAAAAGAGTTCAAGTTATTTCTTAGTGGACATCAATGAAGATTTACATCCGTACTATTTGGAACAATTGCTAAAGCGAACATTTTATGATCACGGGATTAGTGAGAATTTTCAATATGGAATTTACGATTGCTTCAACGACAGTATTGTATTTGGAAATTTAATAAAATATTCTAGGGATTCGTTGTACGCGCCTATTTCAGATTCTGTGCTGGGTATAACATCTCCTGAATTACCGTGGAAAAAAGATGGTCATTATTTTACCGTGTTTTTCCCTGATATTATTGGTGTTCAATCCGACCAACTGACTACACAAAGCTCATCTCCGTGGTTGTATGTGCTTATTATTGTTGCACTTGTATTGATTTTTTTTGGTTTTGCTATTTCGGTTATCATTCGTCAAAAAAGAATTTCTGAGGTCAGGACAGATTTTATCAATAATATGACCCATGAATTAAAGACACCGATTTCTACTATTGGACTTTCGAGTGAAGCATTATTGAGGGATGATTTTTCTGGAGATTCAGAGCGCTTGAAAAGGTACGCAGGAATTATTTTTAAAGAAAATAAACGCTTGGAAAATCAAGTGGAGCGAGTACTAAATATCGCTAAACTAAATGAAAATGAATTGGTGATTGATGCGCAAGAAATAGCATTACATGAAATTATTGAGGAAGCGGCTGATAGTTTCAGATTTAATCAATTGGAACAATCCGGTAAAATTGACTTGGTTCTTTCAGCTGAAAAAGATGTGGTACAAGGCGATATGGTTCACCTCACGAATGTTATTTTTAACCTGGTAGATAATGCGGTAAAATACGCGAAAGAATCTCCAGAAATCACCATATCGACTACTTCAGATAAAAACGGAATTAGTATTTCTTTTAGAGATAATGGAATTGGAATCAAGAGAGAAAACATCAAACAAATTTTTGATAAATTTTACCGTGTTCCAACTGGTAATATTCACGATGTAAAAGGTTTTGGTTTGGGACTGTATTATGTGAAGCTAGTTGTTGAGGCGCATCGTGGCACAATTCATGTTAAAAGTCAAGTAGGAGAGGGATCCACTTTTACGATTTGGCTTCCTTTTTCATAACGAATCCCTTGCTAGTAATGCTTGGTTTTAGTGTCAATTAAAAATAGTAATGAGATGAAAAAAGCAACAATTTTATTGGTAGAAGATGATACAAGTTTAGGATTTATTATTTCAGATCAATTGACAGCGCTTGGATATAAAGTCACGTTGTGTTCAGATGGTTTGGAGGGTTTTCAGCGTTTTAATGAAGAACATTATCACTTGTGTATTTTAGATGTAATGATGCCAAAAAAAGATGGATTTAGTTTAGCTAGAGA
>SKHH01000048.1 GCA_007117055.1 Lishizhenia sp.
CTTATTTAACATTTTATTGTATTTGAGAAACAAATATGTTACTATTTACTTGAGGTGATACAATGTCAAAAAACCGCTATACACTTTACGAACCTACAAAAAAATCTATAGAACGAATGAAAGAAGTTCAATTCTACTTCTTTCTTCAAGCATTCCTTTTTAAATATAATGCAGATAACCAATACATCGTAGGTCTTATTGAAGATTTAGCTTTACTCTTTGATTGTAAACCCCATATCATAAATACAATTATCACTCATTTTAAAAGCCCAGCTTACAGACCAGACAAACAAGAAATTGCAGTTGTCGGTTTTTTACTAGGTATACCTATTAGAGAAACCACTAAAATACATCGAATGGGTAATGACACCTATTACAAACTTATAAAACAATACATCAATCAAAATCAACCCGACTTACAAGCAAGATTATCTACAGAATATCGTAGAGAACTCTACAAATTTCTCACAAATGCAGAAATAATGTTCGGAAATGTATCTTATGCACTTAAAGGAATGAACGCATATGATGAATTTGAACTTTAAAAAAGAAGAAGCATTATTTATCGACCTTCAAACCGCTTTCAATGGAATATTACAAGAAAGTTACCCAGAATGCCTTGAATGGAATCACTACGAACTCTGGAAACACTCTGGAAAACAATTCACGCCATATGAATGGAAAGAATGGCGACTTGATCAACGTGTAGATGACTGGTATGCTAGTGAAATACTTGTTATCGTTAAAAACAGAGAGACAAAACTTCTTCGTAGTGCAGGGGAAAACAAAAGTGTCGGTGAAGCCCAAGCATTATCACAAATTAGCAACTACTTAGAACGCCATGAAGCAAGGGCAAAACCCGAAACAAAATTTATTTACACCATGATTCCCCTAAACTTTAATGAGGAGGCCGCTTCAAATGTCAAAATCCTTAACAATATCCCTATTGAAATTGAAAATGGACTCACCACCATTTCAAGGGATAAACGGTAATTTATTTTTAACTACCCCCACACTTTTAAAAACATTAAAAATTAATGCGCCATCATACCATAAAGAAAGAGAGCGTTTGTTGAACAAAAAAACTACACCTACGTTATTTGACCCTAATTTAAGGGAATATCAGAATCAAGACGTAGGTTTTTTATTATCCTTAAAAAACAAAGCCATATTTAATCAACAACGCACAGGTAAAACCCCCACCACACTCACCACAATGAAAATAAACAATGAAAACAATGCCCTTATTATCTGTCCAAGTTCCATCCTTTTCAAATGGAACGCAGAATACAATAAATGGCATCAAGGTCCCGTGGAAGTCATTCATAATCAAATGACAATCAAAAAAAGGAGAGAGATTATTAACAACTTCCACGGTACCATTATAACTTCATATGGTCTAGTCCGTAATGAACTTAATAACTTCATAAAAAGAAAACCACATACAATCGTAATCGACGAAGCCCATAGATTACGAAACTATAAAGGCGCAAGAAACCGACAATCACCCCAAATGGCAAAAGCCATTATCCAATTAAGTCGTTTAGCCGAATCACGATATGCTTTAACAGGAACCCCAACACCAAACAAACCCGAAAATATCTATGGAATCCTAACTTTTTTATTCCCGCATATTTTCACATCATATTGGAACTTTATAGAATATTACTTCCATGTGAAAGATACGATTATCGACAATCAAATGAACACTATTAAAGATATTATCGGATTTAAAAATAAAAACAAAGAACGAGAACTACAAGAGTGGTTAGAAATTATTTCTATTCAACGTAAACGTATTGAGGTTATGCCATGGATCAATGAAATTAAATATGAAACAATTTGGATCCCACCCAACCAAAAACAACTCAAATATCTTAAAGAACTTAATGAATTTTATGAAATCGAAGAAGAAGAACTTGTTACTATATCAATTCTTGACAGATTAATAAGAGAACAACAAATAGCCATAGAGCCTAAAATGCTTGACCTAAATTGCAAAGGTGTAAAAACAACATGGATACAAGAATACTTACAAGATTACCCCGAAAAATCTATCATTTTTATTTCAAAATTTACCTCATACCTTAAATACCTTAAAGAACATGTTATCAAAGATGCCACTCTACTCATAGGTGAAACCTCAGAAAAACAAAGATATGAAATAGAGCAAGCATTTAATGATAAAAAAATTAACATCATACTAGCAAATGTTGATGTCGCAAAGGAGGGAATGACATTATATGGAGCTGATACGATGGTCTTTATCGATACGAGCCTCACCTACACCGATAATGAACAATGTATGGATCGTCTGTTACCTGTATCCGAGGCAATAGCAAAAGAAAAAGGCATACAGGAAATAATTCTTTTAATGACAAAGACACCTATTGAAGAATATTTATACCAAATGTTTAAGCTAAAGAAATCAAGAACAGACATCCTAAACAACTACAAAAAATACCTAATGCGTCGCGCCTAAAGTGCGTGGCGCGACGCGCTAACAATCATAAAGGAGGTATCATATGCCATTTGTTAAAGCAGACCGTACAAAAACTTTTGCCAGAATTGCATTAACAGGTCCAACCAACTCAGGTAAGACCATCTCAGCCATTCGCATCGCACAAGGTATTGTGCGAAAAAACTTATCTCTCAAAAAGATAAAAGCAACACAAGATGACATCGATTCCCGTATCGCTATCATCGATACCGAAAGAGGTAGAGCTAAATTCTATGCGGACAGAACCGAAGAAGCGTACAGCACAGGTCGTTTCCTACACGCTAAATTTGACGCACCTTATAGTATCCAAAGGTATATCGAACTTGTTGAAGAAGCCGCATCTGTTGTAGGTGAAGAAGGAGTTATTATTGTTGATTCCTTATCACATGCATGGGCTTATGCAGGTGGATTACTTGAAGTCAAAACAGACATGGAAACTAAACGAGGAGTTAATTCATTCACCGCATGGAACCAAGCAGGACAACTTCAAAACAAACTTGTTGACCGTATCCTATCCGTAAACGCCCATTTAATCTCAACCTTACGTAGTAAAATGAACTATGTTATGGAAATGGACGACAAAGGAAACAC
>SKHH01000218.1 GCA_007117055.1 Lishizhenia sp.
AACAAAATGCGCAATATCACGAGGCTCATTAAATTCCGCCCAATCACCGGCGACATCGACAGCGGCAATTGACAAACCCAAACCGCGCAAATATTCGATATATTCAGATAGATGACGCTTTTTTAAACTCTTTGGTAATTTTCCTTTTAATTGCTTTAGGCAATGTATTGCCTTGGCTGATAACCAAACCAAACCAACGAACTCTCCGTTAGCCCAATCCACTGGTAGATCTGCACCGAGACGTACAACGCGGTTTTGCTGAACGATAACTTTTTCACAGCGCAACAAATCTTCAGAGGAACGACCTGCATAACGATGCTTCCAGAGACTGTCCCAAGCAACCGCAATATCAGCCCCTGTACCAGCGAGCGTTGACGGAACTGAATCTCGAAATAGGATGTCGCTATATGAAACCAAAACCGGGTCGTTTTCAGGCAAAGGGGCTGCGAGTAAAGAAGTGCCACTGCCAGTTGTGGCCCAATCAAAATTCTCAACAACGTACAACTTAGGATAGCGTTGCCGAATCGCTTCAGCTTGATACCCTGCAACAAAGACACAATTGTCGAAGCCGCAACCAGCAGAATCTAACAGCCACTGCAGCATTGAAGTGCCAGAGCAAGGTTCGCGCAACGCGGCAGGAATAGCGCCGCTATGTGGAAAACCAGCGCCTAATATTATCAGTAGTTTCATTAAACTACCCAGGAAACAATTTCATTAAGACAAGCGACAATTTAAAAAATTCCAGACTTATTTGGAAAACGCATTTTTTTCCGTTCTATTTTTTACTACATCTCAAAAAAAACCAGCCACTAAGCTTGACGCAATCGGCAGTGGTCATTTTAGATAACTCTTATAGATATTCACAAAATAAATGTAGGCGAAATTAAAAAACGGAATGTGTTTATTGAAAAAATAAATCGTATAGTTAATAAAAGAATGGAATCTCCTTCTCCTGTAAAGAGCAATTTTACCTGCAATTTCTCTATTAACGCCTCTCAAATCCACATCATCCACGTTAAAAAATGCGTTACTGAAGGATTGTGACTGTAAGTCAGGATTGCTACCGGAACGCAACCCAGAACCATCGTGGCCAATGCTTTTCGTGATTGTTTTTGGCGGATAAACTGCAAATAAGCCCTTTCTTTGCATAATTAACCCCGTTTCAATGTCGGCATACCTTTTACCACCATGTATTAATAATGGTAATGGGGTTACACAATGAGGGCTAAACTTCTCAAATTCTTTGAAGAAATTGAAATCCCTGAAGCAGGCATCAAAAAATTCAGGAGTCCTAAATGAATCAAGTAATTTAGATTTATTTTTCCAAATCGCCATCCCGTATGGCGCGAATCGATTTAAGATAAAAGGTCTATTGTCTGAATTTTCTACATTTGGTGGTAAATACCCACTTATACCAATAACTCTTGGGTCTTCCCTAAAGTAACACAACCCCCGATCCATAAAGAAAAGAAACCCCGTACCAACCAGGACATCATCTTCCATTAATATCAGCGATTCATGTTTTTTAAAAATTTCCGTAATTGCCTCTTCATAGTTTCTTATTGCACCTACATTCTTTTCTCTTAGGATTGGGACAACCTGCTTGAAACCATCAATCGATTCAATATAGTCCCTAACACGCCGTACTTTTTCAAGATCTTCATGTTTATATGCTGCGTCAGATGCAATGTACAACACGGAATTTTTAGCCTCAGGACAGGCCTGAAGTGATTCTATGCACTGCTTTAGATGCCAATGACGGTCGTAGACCCCAACTAGAATAGGGGTGAATGTGATCTGTTCTTTATTATCCATTTTCTTTCATACCTTTAAACCGGTATTATTTTCCAAACCCTAATAATTTGTGATAGGTTGCTTGTACAAGTTTTCTTCTACGACTCGAAACGGGCGCGATTATATTTATCCAATATTTTTTTTTGTCGAAGTGGCTCCCACCTAATCTGATCCATTCTATATAATATTTTTGCCAAATCTCATTATCTAATCCAGACCAAAACTTAGGCTGTCCAGCACTGTGTAAAATTTTATAATTTTGATCGGCATATTGATCTTTAGGTAGTCTACAATATACTTTTGCGTCTAACTCGCATGGAAATAATTTATAATTCTGAATCATTAGATCGAAGACGGCCTGCTCAGGCATCTTTATTTTGTCTCCATATTCGGTTAAAACTCCGTAGCAAAAATCATAAAGCTTATTGTAAGCTTTTAAGTTATCATGAAAAACAATTAGGCCTGCGCCCATACCCTTTAATGTCATATCGTAACCATCTATCGACTCTTTAAATTGAGACCGCACTAGCGAACTACCGAATAGAAATTTTAAACCAGAATTATTTTTAATCAGCAATTCTTCTATGTTTTTATAAAACACAACATCAGTATCAGTCATGATTATATTTTCGTATTCTTCTAGAAGCCTAAGACACTCAAACTTCGCAAAAACCAGTTTTGTAAATTGATTCATTATTAACGGATCTATTTTTTTAAAAAAGTATTCAGGTTTCTCATATTTTATAAATCTCACTTTAGCGAGGGAGCTTAGAATAAGTTTATCTTTTTCGCGAATGCCATCGTGAATAACAACATACTCTTCAATCACATCTTTCATTATATCTTCAAGGTTTAATATTAATGTACCTGCACTAAAAGTCAGATTTTTAGACAAGGTTAGGACAACCGCGTTTTTAATTTTTTTCATGGTAATCCGTAATGCCCTATTTATAACCGAGGCGATAGGTGGTTGTCACTGAAAAATTCATCTTCAAGCCCATGTAGTGGTCAATAAAAACCGGACGCCATTTTAAGTTGTTGTTCAGCTCTTGTGGGAGCCAAACCGCCATTGGCCTTGCGGCCTCTCCCAATTGTAGTAACCCAGTAGATACCGACCCAGATCCTCTCGGGCCACTGCAAGGGTTTCATAGCCAAGTGGCGGCAGCCACTCGGTCTATGGGCGACGCTCACCACTTTTTTCCGGCAATGTCCTGAAGCATGGCCTTGTCCAAGCTCAAATCCGCAACGATTCGCTTGAGCTTTTCGTTTTCATCGCGAAGCTGTCTGAGTTCA
>SKHH01000156.1 GCA_007117055.1 Lishizhenia sp.
AAAACGCTTCTTTCTTCATTTGCTATTACAAGCTTTCCGTCGGCATTAATGGCAAAGTAAGTAATTTCTTCCTCCGATGTTTTTCGTCCAATGCGCAAAAGGTCTGTAGTTGAGTTTTCTTCAAAATCACTAAACACACTTAACGAAGCTCCTAATTTCATTTGTGGAGTCCAATCACTTGTTCCAACAAGTGCAATATTCGTGCGTGTTCGTCCATTTACATGAAGAAAGTCTGTTGGTGTTGATGTCCCAATTCCTACATGTGTTGGACAATCTGTTCCTGTAAATAAATAACGGTTTCCACTTGTATTAACCGCTCTCCATGAAGGCAAGCTTCCTGTTCCTGTATTTAACATCTGTAATTGATCATTACTTACTGGCTGAATACAATCTGAACTGTAAATAATACGTCGAAGTGCATTCAAGTCCACACGTTGCGCCAATCCAGTGGGTGTTATTGCCATCAAACCACCAAGCGTGTCATTTGGCTCAATTAAATTCGGCAAAAATAAATTATGATTCAGCGTTACCTTTTCATTAAATATAGATGTCCCATTAAAAATAGCTGAACCTTCCACTAATAGTGAATCCAATTGATGGTTTTCTGTAGAGTCAGGTAAAGGATCTGAACCTCCATTTCCAGGGTCTCCATTTTGTCCTCCTCCGTCAAAAGTTAGTTTAATAATTGGTTTGTTGTTAAAACGTGTACGGTTCGGATAAGTAGTAACTGCTCCATTCGGGTCGATAGAAGCAAAATTAAACGAACGTAGTGAAGTATTGGATGAACTATACACTCTAAATCCAGCAGGACTATTATGACCTGGAGAATTTTCATCAATGGCTATCACAACATTACTGCTTTCATCCCATTCAAAAGGAGTATCTAATGTAATTTCAAACCAATTCCCTGACGAAGTTGGTATGGGTACAATTCCAGAAAATACCTCATCCATTTGATTCACAGATATCCAATCATTGATACCAGAAAATTCGGTATTGGAAGTTTCTCCCATAAAAACAGTCCAATTGTTGAAGTTTTCTCCCCCAGCAGCAGCACCGCGGTATTCAAATTGAATGGATGTAATGGTATTTACTCCTTGAGGTAAAGATGCTGCTTGGATTTCACCCGCAGTATAAATTTGTTGGGTATAACTAAAATTCCCCAAATTACACACAGGAATATCCGTAGAGTTAAAATTACCACTTCCCCCTAATTGAATGGTGGTTTGAGAAAAAGAACTAAACGCCAAAGCTAAAACGGCTGCTGTAATCGATAAACACTTCATTTTGTTAGATAGTTGAATTTCAAAAACCACGAATCTATATAATTTATTTTAATCAATCGATAGATTATTATGTTTTTGTTAAAAAAGAACGGGATTTGAACACCCATACATGTTGGGTTTTGTGAGTTAATCGTTTGAACCGTCCCAAAAATGATTACAGATTCAACTTTTATTTATTGATAGTAATACAAATTTACTTTCCTCACTAAAAAAAACTTAATTTTACCCTCCGATGAATGTAAAAAAAATAGGAGTTGGACTAATCTTTTTTGTGTTGTTTTCCTTTTTGGGTATGACACAGGAACGACTGTTACCGCTTAATAATCGTTTCAAAGACAACTATATTTTAGCTGACGATCGTAACAGCAATCCATTCATTGGCACTGGGCTGTTTCCTATTTCTGAAGGTAATGTAGGTACTACATACAGTGCTGAAAACAAAGCAAAGGATACCATTCGGAATTGGTTCGCTCGAAAATTGTTTCATGAACATTTTATCGAAATATCAGGTGACGACTATTTTCTTACCATAGATCCTATGCTTAATGTCAACCTTGGAAGAGAAAGAGGTATCGAAGAACACCAACTTTTTCAGAACACGAGAGCGTTTCAAGTTTCTGGTGAAGTACTCAATCGGGTGTCATTTTATACCGGGTTTTATGAAAACCAAGCAAAGTTTTCTTCCTTTCACACGGCCTATTTTAAGGAAAGAGGAGAGCGTCGAGCAAATACCGCACAGACAGCGTATAACACTATAAATGCCGTAGTTCCTATGGGGGGCAGAACAAAGCCTTTTAAAATAGATGAGTTAGAGGATGCTTTCGATTATGCGCAATCCATGTCTTATGTTCGGTACAGAATAAATGACAATGCAGCACTTCAATTTGGTAATACCCCCAATTTCGTAGGGTGGGGTCACCGTTCTTTACTTTTATCGGACAACTCCTTCAATGCTTCCACACTTCGGGGTGATTTTTCCTTTTTTGATAAATGGAATTACTCCATTATGCATGGAAGGCACTTAAATCTTTTCCGTCGAATAAAAGGGGTTGAAAATACCGTTGAAGAACCCTTTGAGAAAAAGAACTTTGCCGCACAGTATTTGACTTTCTCTCCAAATAAAAAATTAAGCATTGGCTTTTTTCATGCTACTGTGTTTTACCGTGAGGATTCTATTTCATCTCAGTGGTTTCATCCCTTATTTTTGAATCCTGTTATTGGCGTTAATCAAGTAGCTTTTGGCTGGGAAAACCAGTACGCTAAAAATCTACTTGGGTTAAATATTGGTCAAGTAATTGGTAAAAACCATATGCTTTACGGACAACTTGCTATGGATCAAAACGCTCGTGGAACAAATTATGGTGTGCAACTCGGCTGGCGTTCGAGAAACCTGTTTCAATTGAAAGGATTACATTTTCAAATCGAATACAACAAAGCCTCAGACCACCTATATGCTGCGGATAACTGGCGCATGGCTTATACTCATTTTAACCTGCCTCTTGCACATACACTTGGTAATGGTTTTGATGAAATTGTTGCACGGTTAAATTATACGTTTAAAGGCGCTTATATTTCCCTTCACTCTATATTGTACCAATCCAACCAACCCATGCAACATAAAACCCATTTGTTCGAAAGTGCGCTAGCTCCAATTCAAATAGATGAAACGCAAGTGCTGTATAATGAAGTTGAAGTCGGTTATTTATTTAACCCAAGGACACAACTGCGTTTGTTTGGAGCTGCTGTTTATCGAATGAGCAACACCAGTTCATTCGGAGATCGAAATACCCTGCTCGT
>SKHH01000136.1 GCA_007117055.1 Lishizhenia sp.
CCATTTGCTTTTTTTTGGCAAGCCATGAAAAGCTTAACCAAGCCATTAAAACGATTAATTTTATAATGATTCCATTTCCGTACAATAAGTGCAGATTCTTCCAATAAAACCATGTGTTTCCTTCATGTCCTTCGATGACTTCAGTGAAATGCTTGGCACTATAGCCGGATTCAAAAAGAAATTCTGACGGATAATGTTTCCATGTGTAAAACTGCCACGGTAAGAAAAGTAACAACGTTATACCTATGGTCATCAGAAATCGCAACCACGCTATTCTACTGGAGCGCCACGAGGCATCAAAAAGTAATATAAATCCATATCCAGAAAATACCAGTAGTCCAACCAGCCATTTGGTTAATACCGCTGCACCAGCAAAAATTCCGATGAGGAGTAACCAACTCATTTTGCGAGAGGATTGATACTCAATAAATGCCCAAATGGAAAATGTAATGTATGCCATAAAAGCAATGTCTATGTGGTCAGCTGTATGCACACCAGCAACAAGTTCTAAGGGGTAGTGCAAACAACAAAAAACAATTGCAGACCAACTTCCGACTTGGGCATTTACGGTTAGTTTTCCGATGCGAAAAATCGGAAATGCCATGAGCGCTAGCAATATAACAGAAGGCAATCGAACAACCAATAATTCATTTCCAAACCACTTAATGAAAAGTGCCATTTGCCACAGGGATAAAGGAGGTTTATGCAACCAAGTGTGATTCGCTGTCCAGTCTTGATAGGCATAAGGGAGGGGAGTTGCAGTATACAATTTGGGATGGAGCATATTCTCCGCCATATTTTTAGCGACCAACGCGTGGAACTGTTCGTCCCATAACCCCAAAAACGGATTGATTAAAGCAAAAGAAATTCCCAGAGAAATACTCGTAAGAAAGGTGAAAATTAAAGCGGTTTTAAATTTACGGTATAAGGAAAACACAATTGCTGTTCCGAGTAAAACAAAGGAAAGCAAAAATAATAGGCTTATTTCTGAAGGTAACGCTTGAAATAAATAAACCCAGTGTCGCATTATTTTTTACTTCTTGTCAAATACAAATAAATAGCCAAGTGATCGGAATACCCACCAAAATAGCTGGATCTTCCGAAGGTTTTGTTTGGCCTTGGAGAAATTCTTTCAGTTTGGTACAAGAATTTTTCATCGTCCATAATATGTTTCTCATTACCTTCAACTGCTAGACCGTGATGGGCAAAGAACAAGCCTTGTGAAACGATAAATTGATCCAACATATTCCATTGGTCATCCCAGACGAATGTTCCTTTTCCTTCGCGCATTTTATCAAAACTTAAATTGACTAAATCCTTTGATTTTAATTTGCCCCCCGGTTTTCTTGCTTTTAACGTAGAGGTAATTGATAAATCGTCGGGTTCATCGTTGAAATCTCCCATGATGAGAATGTTGTTGTTTGGGTCAATTGCCAATAAACTGTCCACTTTTGCCCTTAAAACGCGAGCAGCTGCAACACGATTGACTTCCGACCGCTCAGCACCTCCTCTTCGGGAAGGCCAGTGATTGACAAAAACATGCATTTCCAAACTGTCTTTTAAAAATCCTTTAACGTATAAAATATCTCTGGTGGGAAAATTTAAGGTTTTGATCGGAACAGCTTCTTTATGAACGACAAAAAAACGCTGGGCATCGTAGCCTAGAGCGACATCAATTCCCCTTCTATCTGGACTCTCAAAATGTGCCACGCGAAAAGTAGATTGGTCGAGGGGTGGCGTTTTTAATAAATCGACCACAACGGGTAAATTTTCAATTTCAACCAGTCCGACCATTAAGGGTTGGTGATTTTCAGGAGTAGCGATTACTTCGGCTAAATCAGTTAGTTTTTTTAGATAACGCTCC
This sequence comes from Lishizhenia sp., assembly GCA_007117055.1. Taxonomy (GTDB): domain Bacteria; phylum Bacteroidota; class Bacteroidia; order Flavobacteriales_D; family Crocinitomicaceae; genus CSBr16-161. The sequence goes on from SKHH01000136.1 coordinate 1,865, forward strand.
GTACCCCATTTTTTACTGCCTGTTGGAGTGAATTCGGTATCGTTTTTTCCCGGCGTGTCTAGCGTGTCAAATAAATTTTCTACGTTATAAAAAACAACAGGATGACCTTCGAAATCTTTCAGCAGCTCAATAGGCGTGCGTGTCGGTTGGTCAACCGATAATTCATGATGTTGGTTCTCGTTTTGTGATTGACAAGCAAAACTAAGAACTAAGACTAAAAGAAAAATAGCGATATGTTTCATGTTTTTGATTTACAGTTTTATTCAATAATTTTGATACATCTTACAGAAAAACCGAAAGAATGGGGGGTTGATTTGAGTATTACCGAGTCAAATTCGTCTACGATGGAAATAAAGACCTGTTCATTTTCATTCCAGCCAGAAGACGTCCAAAAAACAGCTTGTTCATCAGCACCAAAATAGTGTCCGTGAGCAGTTTTATAACCCGAAGGCATCGCCAAGAAACTGTCTTTTGTTTCTCCATGAGACGGAAATTGATTCCAATGTTTTTTAGATTTCATTCGAACAGCAGCAGCATTACCAGGACGAATATGTTGAGTGACTCTAACAATTTCAGGTCTAATTTCCGAATAACGATCTAATACCTCAATAATATGTATCCCAAAATCAGAAGTAACTATTCCAATGGATCCCTTGGAGTGGTTAAAACAAAAGTCATTAAAGGAAGGCACCATCATTCCTTGAGTGAAATCATTATATACTCCCCCTCTGTTTACAGAACCTGGGTCATCACTAAAAAGCTCAACCATTTCATCAAAATTATCTTTTTGTTTAATGACATTTAATACACTATCCGCTTTTGCCATTAAATCAACAGAGTCCTCTTCTTGAAATTGAAAAAGAATATGGCGAACCGATGCGTAATCTGTATTTGTAAAATCGACAACTTTTATGAGAGAAATTTTATTTTCCTCCATGATAAAAGGTAGCACACGTTTCTTTTTTGTTTTTTCAATTTTAGCAATAGTCTCATCGCTTAAATAATCCTGCAACATCAAAATCATTTCTGATTTTTTCGGTACAACAAACGTCAAACTTTCAGGATTAAAGAAATCGTCATGCTTTGATAGAAACAAGGAGTCCTTTCTAGTACACCTAAATTTTCTTCTTAATTTTTTGAATTTTTTAGCATAGAATTTTTTGTCATTTTCGGTGATTTTACCTTCCAAACCACC
>SKHH01000096.1 GCA_007117055.1 Lishizhenia sp.
GGATGGTTTACATATGAAAACACTACAAAAAGTTGATCCAGGAAACTATTTTTATATTATTGTAGCGAATGATGAACTGGGTAACTCTATAAATAAATATGAGCAAGTATCTATTTATTACAGATAGTTGAGTATATTGAACTTCTACTTGTAACTTTTCTTCATTCAAAAACGTTATCTTTAATGAATGTATAATGTTTGGAGCTATATATGGTCAACTTTTTTATTACTACTTTTTGGAGTAAATGCATATGCTCAAGTAGAAATTATACCTGAAGGCGGAAATCATGTAGATCTTTCAGAGGTTGAAGTGAAAATTCCAGATGGTTTTTCGGTGTACTATACCAAAGATGGTTCAGTTCCTTCAAAATCAAGTATAAAAATTACATCTCCTTCCTTAAAATTAAATAGTAATAGTGTTTTTCGGTTTGCTATTTATGATGAAAAAAATAAGCGTTCTGAGGTAGTTCATTCTTATTTTACAGAACGAAAACATGATATGGGTATTATTTCACTGGTAACAGAACCAGCCCATTTTTTTGACAGTGTTTCGGGTATTTATGTAAAAGGGTGTTGTGCGGATACTGTTCCGCCCTATAAGGGTGCAAACTTTTGGAAAAAAATGGAAAAATCTGTTCACGTTGAGTTTATTGAAACGGATGGTCAACGTGTGATAAGTCAGGACGCTGGTGTTCGAATTTTTGGAGGATATAGTAAAGGTAATCCACAAAAATCATTGGCTTTATTTGCACGTAAAAAATATGGAGACAATCGGTTTCGACATCCGTTTTTCTCAGATTTACCATTAAAAAAATATAAAAATATCGTTCTCAGAAACGCAGGTGGTGATATGTTTGGTGCACATATTCGAGATGTTTATGCTTCTCAGTTGGTAAAACATACTGGATTAACAATTCAAGAATATCGACCTGTTGCTGTGTATATTAATGGTGCGTATTGGGGTAAATATAATTTACGTGAAAAAATAAATGAGCATTTTATTAAAGCACATTATGGCTATCCTAAAGACAGTTTAATTATTATGCGGCATAATGCGGATAGTCAACACGGTCCACCTTCGTCTTACAGAAAGTTTATCAAGAAATTAGATCGGTTAGATCTTTCGAAAGATGAAAATGTACAATATGTTGCAAGTCAAATAGATATAGATAATTATTTCTTGTATAATATTTCAGAAGTGTATACCGGAAATGGAGATGCTGGTGGTAATATTCGGTATTATAGATCTATGCATGATACAGCTAAATGGCGTTGGATTTTTTATGACTTGGATCAGGGTATGAATATTAATAGTAAGAATGAGTATAATATAAATACCCTTGAAAAATTTACTACGTATAGTGATGAATTATGGCCAAATCCGGCTTGGTCTACTTTTATTATTCGAAAATTATTAGAAAATGATTCATTGAAAGAAGTTTATATAAATAGATATTGTGATTTATTGAATACCACTTTTGAGAAAAATAGAGCTACTGAATTGGTAAACAAGTTATATAAAGAAGTAGAACAAGAGTCGGTTTATCATAAGAAAAGATGGAACATTAGAGATAAGCGCTATGATACCAGTTGGGATTATTTGAAAATTTTTGCTGAACTACGACCAGCGGCTATGATGGAACATATTCAACAGCGTTTTGAGTTAGAAAATCCTATTCATGTAATAGTAATAGTTGATGGTAATCATGGTAGGGTAAAGTGGAACTCGTTAACTATATCTAAAGATTTTGCGGGAAATTATTTTTCAGATGTTAACGTTAAGCTTGAAGCAATTCCTCGGTTTGACTATGAGTTTAAAGGATGGAAAAATGTATCGTACAGTCGTGAAGCGTATGTTCAACTACCAAAACGTGACACTGTTGTGTTAGAACCTATTTTTGAACGAAGAAAGAAATCTAAATACTTCGGTAATGTCATGTTTTCTGAAATTTCTGCATCTCAATCAGAAGGCATAAATTCTGGAGATTGGATTGAATTGTATAGTGCATCACAAGGTATAATTGATGTATCTGGTTGGATGTTATTGGATGATAAAGATGATCATAAGTTTGTTTTTCCTGAAGGTAGTATAATCTATCCAGATAGTTTTTTAGTTGTAGCTCAAAATCTGAATGATTTTATTTCTGTGTACGGAAAAGATTATAATGTAGTAGGTTCGTTTGAATTTGGTATTGATAGTAAAAAAGACGTTATTCGTTTGTACGATAGGGATACCAACTGGATAGAAAATATAGATATTACTGAATTAATCCCCTTGGAAGATGATACATCTACATGGTCTAAAATGGATTATCGTATTTCGCACTTTCATGCGGTGAATTGGAAACTAGAACAGCCTACACCAGGTAAAAAAAGTAAAGCAAATATACAACTGCTTAAATATGAAAAAAAAGAAAAATGGATTAAAGGCCTTTTTTTTTATGTAGGTATTAGTATAATTGTAGCAACATTGTTTGTTTTTTTCTTTATTTTGCGAAAAGAAAAGGTTAAGAATACAACTAAACAGAGTTAATGGATGAATCAAAATAAAAAAAGTGTGAACAGTATTGGTAACAGATTAGCATTGCGATTGATATATAATATATGTTTGATTAGTATAGTTATTTCTGTTTGTTTTAATGTAGCAAGAGCACAAGATTTTTCTAAAACCAAACCATATGGTTTAATGGTTGGTCTACATTATAATTGGGTAGTTGATGAATATAGTGTTTTCGGTAATATGGGTACATGGAATACCGTTGGGTTTCCATTAGCACTTAATGTGGATTACTATTTTGAAAAAGGAATGAGTATTGAAGGGCTTGTTTCCTATAATTATTATCACAATAGGGGTTTTGATTCATTGCGACCACGCCAGGAAGGACACTTTTTATCCGTTGATTTGAATGGCAAATATTCCATTGGATTTTTACTTGAACAACAGCGACTTGATCCTTTTGTTTTTGCTGTATTATTTTATACAGGAAGGGAAACAAAATACCCTCAAAACTCTTTAGGTTTGAATGCAGGTGCAGGTCTAAACTTTATGTTATACGGAAGACTTGGTATTCAAATGAGAGGAACATTCAAATTTGCTGCTACACCTGAGTTATTTGAATTTGATGGTAATTATATTCAATTACATACGGGCATTATTTATAAAATCGAAGCGCCTGAAGAACCTAACCTTTTCCTAAAACCAAAGCACGGGTGGATAAAGAAAAAAGTACGATATAAGCCAGGAAAGAAACGTTTATAGGTTTTGGTTAACTTATCATTCTTATTGTGTGTGTCACGTGAAGTATTGTATGGAAAGGTTAATAATCACGTTTAATATTATAAAATTCCTCAAAAAATCGATTTTGTTTGAATTATTGGATTTTTATCCAATAAAAAAACCCTAACTACTTAATAATTAGGGTTTTCGAGAGGTCTCGAGCGGATTCGAACCGCTGTACACGGTTTTGCAGACCGTTGCCTAGCCGCTCGGCCACGAGACCAATTAGCGGTTTGCAAAGGTAATAAAATAATTGATATTAAAAATCTTCTTTTATTACAATAGCTACATTTTTTACATCTCCGTTAATCGGTGGAGTATGCTTGGTTACTTTTAGCTTTACTGATTGAATTCCTTTTATTTCTTGTTGAAACCGTTTTACGATACGTTTTCCTACATGTTCAATTAGTTTAGAACGAATCTTCATTTCTTCTGTAACAATTTTATTGATGGTTACATAGTCTACAGTGTCTTCTAATGAATCACTGTGAAAACTTGCTGTGAAATCTGTGGTTACTTCAACATCTACAGTGTAATGACCGCCTATTTTAGCCTCTTCCTGCATACATCCATGGTTGGCATACAGCTGTATACCGTTTACTTCTATTGTGTGTTGCATGTAATTAGGATTGAATTTTAAGTTTAGCAATTTTTTTTATTCCTTGTTCCATTCTTTTTATACTTTCCTCTTTTCCTATAAGGGCTGATATTTCAAACATGCTTGGTCCCATTGCTTTGCCGGTTAATAACAAACGAAAAGCGGGTAAGACTGCACCAATTCCTTTGTTAATTTCTTCTAAATATTGTTTGAAGGAAACTTCTATTATTTCACTTGTAAATGGATCTAATGCTGTTAATCGATTACACCAGTTTTGCATGATTTCTGTTGTTTCTTCTTTCCACTTTTTGTGTACTGTTTTTTCATCATATTCAGTAGGCTCATTAAAGAAGTAATCACCATCGAGGGGAATATCAGTAATAAATGTTGCGCGTTCCTTCATCAAGTTACATACAACAGCTAAATAATTACGATCATATTCTCCGTCAATAATCTGAGATAGTTGTTCCGCTAATTTCTCATTTGGTGTTGCGCGCAAATATTGTTGTTGATACCATTTCGTTTTTTCAGCATCAAACTTTGCTCCAGATTTGCTAACTCTTTCTAACGTAAAAGCAGCTACTAACTCTTCTAGTGAAAACAACTCTTGTGTAGTTCCTGGATTCCAACCGAGAAAAGCCAACATATTTATAAATGCCGCTGGAAAATACCCTTTTTCTCTATATCCGGAATATAGTTCGCCTTCTGCAGTAGTCCAGTTTGTGGGAAAGACAGGAAATCCGAGACGGTCTCCATCTCGCTTGGATAGCTTTCCATTTCCATCTGGACGTAGAAGTAAGGGCAAATGAGCAAACTTGGGAGCTTCCCATCCGAATGCTTCATACAAAAGTACGTGAAGTGGAGCTGAGGGTAACCATTCTTCTCCTCGAATTACATGTGATATAGCCATCGTGTGATCATCAACAATATTTGCAAGGTGATATGTAGGCATTCCATCGCTTTTATACAATACTTTATCGTCAAGATTATTCGTATTTACTACAACCCAACCTCTCACAATATCTTCAAAACGTACATCTTGATTTCGTGGCATTTTAAAACGTATAACGTAAGGTTCGCTATTTTTAATACGTGAGTTTACTTCGTCTTCAGGTAAAGTTAATGAGTTTTTCATGGAAGAACGTGTAATGCTATTGTATTGCCAATTGGGCATTTTCATTTTTTTAGCTTGTTCACGCATGTTTTCCAAATCTTCCGATGTATCGAATGCATAATAAGCCCATCCCTTCTTAATCAATTCTTCAGCATATGCTGGATACATATCTTTACGTTCAGACTGAATATAGGGACCATGTTCTCCGCCAATTCCTGGTCCTTCATCTGGTGTAATTCCACACCAAGCAAGCGCATCTAAAATGTATTCTTGTGCACCTTTTACAAATCGTGTTTGATCTGTATCCTCGATACGTAAAACAAATGTTCCGTTATTTTTTTTTGCAAAAAGGTAATTATATAGCGCTGTTCTTACTCCTCCCATATGTAATGGACCTGTTGGAGATGGCGCAAATCGAACGCGTACTGCTTTTTCTGACATTGTGTTTCTTTTTGGTGCAAAGATAATGGTTTTATAAGTATGGTTAGTTGTGTTATAAAATCATTAATATTATGAAGGAGGTCAATAATGTCTTTTATGGGTTAATAATTTTTAAAATTTTGAGTTTGTTTTAGCAATGTTTGTAACTTTATAGAGTTTATACAGTACCAAATGTTAGTATGAAGTCAGAAGAGTTACTCATTAATCAAATAGATGCTTTTATTCGAAAGTATTACAAGAATCAAATGCTACGAGGTAGCCTGCTTTTTGTGTTGCTTTTGGCGCTTTCTTTTTTGCTTGTTACGGGTTTAGAGTATATCGGTAGATTTGATTCAGTTGTACGGCTGGTTTTATTGGTGATGTTTATAGGACTGAACGGTATTATTTTGTTTCATTTTTTTATAACACCTTTATCTAAATTATTTTCGTTTGGCAAAAGAATTAATCGTTATCAAGCAGCTCAAATAATCGGTTCTTTTTTTCCAGAGGTAAACGATAAGCTGCTTAATACTCTTCAACTTAATGATTTGTTACATGAAAAAAGTGGTAATGTTGAGTTGTTACAAGCGAGTATTTCTCAAAGTTCAAAGTCGTTAAGTTTACTATCATTTCCGTCAGCGATCAAATATGGTGAAAACAAAAAGTACCTATTTTTATTACTACCTATTTTTATTATCTTTAGTTTGATAGCGTGGTTTTTACCTTCCTTTTTTACTGAAAGTACTGAGCGTTTGATAAAATACAATCAAGTATTTGTAGAACCAGCTCCTTTTGAGTTTGAACTATTAAATAAGGACTTAATTATTGAGGAGGGTGAAGCTTTTGATTTTTCTGTTAAAATTCACCCTAAAAAAGATGGAGAAATTCCAAATAGAATTTATTTGGTATCATCACAAGGACGGTTTTTAATGGATAATAAATCCTTGAATGTGGCGCATTATGTATTATCTAAAATCAAGTCAGATGTAGATTTTTATTTTGAAGCGAATGGTTTTAGGTCTGAAGCGAATAGTTTAAAAGTATTCGGTCGTTCTAATGTAAGAAGTTTTTCTGCTGAATTAAACTTTCCGAGTTATTTATCAATGAAAAATCAAATAGTGGAAAACATTAATGATCTGGCGGTTCCTGAGGGTACTATAATTACTTGGTCAGGCAATACTAAAAATACGGATAAAGTTTTTTTTGTTTTGAAGGATACCACTGCTGTTTTTGGTGATAAAGGGTTTCAATTTCGCACTTCTTTCAAGCGTAAGGAGAATCTTATATTTTCTATGAAAAATAAATTTTCCAACCGTGTGGACTCTTCTTATATTACTGTAGATGTTATTAAAGACGCCTATCCTTCTGTTTCCGTTAATGAGACTCAAGATTCAATCCGGCCATCTATGCGTTTGTTGTCTGGTGTTGCATCTGATGACCATGGTATAAGAAATGTTGATTTCGTATATAAAATAACGCGTAAAGACGGTAGTGTTGTGGAAAAGAAAAAAGCTGTGCCTGGTATAAGTGGTACAAAGTCTTCCTTTTTTCTTCGTTTTGATATAAATAGTATTGGGTTGGAGTTAGAAGATGATTTGAAATATTGGTTTGTTGTATATGATAATGATGGAATAAATGGCTCAAAATCTTCAAAATCTTCCCTATTTACTTTTAAAGTTCCATCACGTTCAGAATTAGAAAAAAGCAGACAAGAGTCTAAAGAAAGCGCGAAGAAAGAGTTAGAAGAACTGAAGCGAAAAAGAGATGAGTTCCGACAGAGTATGGATCAATTAAGAATGGATATTTTAAATGCGAAGCAACCAAGCTGGAAAGAACAACAACAATTAGAACAAATCAAGGAACAACAAAAAAATTTACGCGATAGAATGAATGAACTTAATGAAAGTTTAAAAAATTCATTTGATGAAAAACAGAACCTCTCCCCTGCTGATGAAAAGCTATTGGAACAACAAGAGTTATTAGAAGAATTGTTGAATGACGTAATGGATGAAGAACTTCAAAAACTGTTGGAACAGTTAGAGGAGTTATTGAATGAGCAACAGAAAGATGGTTATCAGGAATTGTTTGAGGAGATGGATATTAAATCAGAAGACGCAAGTCGTCAAATGGATAGAACGATGGAAATGTTGAAGCGTTTGGATGTTGAAGAGCGTTCTGAAGCCATTGAAAAATCTTTGGAAGAATTGGCTCAAGATCAAATGGACTTGTCGGAAAACGATGAGTTAAGTTTAGATGAAAAACAGGAAAAACAAACTGAAATTAACGATCGTTTTGAAGAGTTAAAGGACCAGATGCAAGAGTTAAAGGATAAAAATGATGAGTTGAAACGTCCATTTGATTTGGACAACCTAAAAGAGGATCAGCAGGACATTACGGATGAACTGAATGAGGCAAGTGAAAAACTAGATAAAGGAAAAGATAAAAAAGCAAAAGAAAATCAACAGAACGCCAGTGATAAAATGGAGCAAATGTCTTCTAAAATGAATGCTATGATGCAAAGTGCAAACCAACAACAGCAACAAGAAGATATTGAGGCATTACGAAGTCTGTTGGAGAATTTACTGAAGTCTAGCTTTGATCAGGAATTTGTAATGGAAGCATTTAAAAATGTTTCAGCTACAAGTCCAACCTTTGTTAGTTATGGTCGTGAGCAACGTTCAATAATTGATAATTTCCGAGTAGTAGAAGATTCGTTAAGAGCGCTAGCGGATCGTATTCCAAAGATTAGTTCATTTGTCAATAAAGAATTAGCAGATATAGAAAAAAACTTCAGAGCAATTCCAGATGATATTGATGAGCGTAGACAACGAGATTTGGGAATCAAACAGCAGTTAACGATGACGAGTATTAATAATCTGGCGTTGTTTTTGAATGAGTCGTTACAGAATATGCAAGCAGATATGCAAGGAGACATGCAAGGTTCGGGTAGTTGTGATAATCCTGGAGGTAAGGGTAAGGGTTCGGAAGGAGATGAACTTCAGAACATGAAGGATATGCTCAAAAAGCAATTGGAACAAATGCAAAAAGGTGAAAGTCCGGGAGGTAAAGAGCCTGGTCAAAATGAGGGTCATAAACTTCCGTTTGGTAATAAGGAGGCTGCGCAAATGGCGGCTCAACAAAAAGCTATGCGTAAACGTTTGGAGGAATTACGTAATGAAAAAAACCAGGATGGTTCTGGTAAAGGTGAAGAGTTGAATGATTTATTGAAAGAACTAGATAAGCAGGAGGAAAATTTGATTAATAAACGTTGGGATGATGAGTTGATAAATCGTCAAAGAGAAATTTTAACACGTTTATTGGAAAGTGAAAAAGCATTAGAAGAGAGAGAGTTTGATGAACAAAGAGAATCTTTTTCAGGAAAAGATGAAGATTTTAGTAACCAATTTGAATTTTTGGAGTATAAAAAACTAAAAGAAAAACAATTGGAATTACTTCGTTCTTCTGATCCTAATTTTGCTAGGTATTACAGAGATAGAGCAAATGAGTTTTTATTGTTTTCTAGGGATTAAGTATTGTTAGGTTTAAATGTTTTCGACGTTTAGATTTAAGATATATATTATTGATTTATACTTTAGAGAAATGAGTGTTGTAGAACTATCCAATATATCTTTTAGTGCCTCTCTCGATAACTTAGCCGTTGCGGAGAATTGTGTGGAAAAAGTGTGTTCCGAACTGAATATTTCAGAGGAGGTGTTTCCTAATATTTTATTAGCATGCACAGAGGCTGTAAACAATGCCATCCAGCATGGTGCAAAAAGAAAAGCTAGTGAGCGGGTGTTTATGTCAATTTCAAAAAATGATAAATACCTTCAAATAGTTGTTCGCGATAATGGTTCGGGTTTTGATTTTACTAATTTACCGGATCCAACGGCGCCTGAAAACTTAGAAAAGGAAAGTGGCCGAGGTGTTTTTTTAATGCGTTCTTTAGCAGATGAGGTTGGATTTCAAAACAATGGTGCTGAGGTAGTGCTTAGATTTTTAGTATGATTGATATTGAAGTTCTTTTTTCCAGTCTCCCTTGTTCTTTTGACAAAATCGCAAAATCTTTAGAGTTGGTTGTTTTAGAGGAAAACTTAAAACTAGGTACTTGTGCTGTTATTTTTGGAGACGATAACTGGTTGTTAGGTTATAACAAGTCTTATCTGAATCACGATTATTATACGGACATTATTACGTTTGATTATTCCGAGAATGATATTATATCAGGTGATTTATTGATTAGTTTAGAACGTGTTTTTGAAAATGCGGAAAAGTGGAATGTTTCACGTGAAACAGAATGTTTACGTGTTGTTATTCATGGAGCGCTTCATTTGTGTGGTTATGGAGATAAAGAACCGGATGATATTATAATTATGCGTAATAAAGAAGATTATTATCTTACTCGTATAGGTGTATAATATCATGATGTTATTTCTTTCTGTTGTACTTTTGTTTCACGTGAAACATAATAATAATTATGATTAAAAATTATGACGTAATTGTGGTGGGTGCAGGCCACGCTGGATGTGAAGCAGCAAATGCCGCTGCGAAGATAGGGGTGAGTGTCCTGTTGATCACCATGAATATGAATACGATTGCTCAAATGAGCTGCAACCCTGCAATGGGAGGTGTAGCGAAAGGGCAAATTATTCGTGAGATTGATGCATTGGGTGGTGGTTCTGGTATTGTTTCAGATAAAAGCGCTATTCAGTTTCGAATGCTTAATATGTCTAAAGGTCCAGCGATGTGGTCTCCGAGAACGCAGAATGACCGCATGCGGTTTGCGGAGGAGTGGAGGTTGATGTTGGAGCAAAATCCAAACGTAGATTTTTGGCAAGATAATGTGGTTTCTGTTTTAGAGAAAAACCAGAAGGTTGTAGGGGTCGAAACAAGTCTTGGTATTAACGTTTATGGAAAAAAGGTAATTATCACAAGTGGTACCTTTTTGAATGGATTGATTCATTTGGGTTTGAAAAACTTTGGTGGCGGTCGTGCTGGTGAAAAAGCATCTGTTGGAATTACGGCTTCTTTAGAGCAAATGGGTTTTGAAGCTGGACGAATGAAAACAGGAACTCCACCTCGGATTGACGGTCGATCATTGGACTATTCTAAAATGGAAGAACAAGAAGGCGACCAAGAACCCAGTAAGTTTAGTTTTTCGGACACTGAAGTGTTGCAGAAACAACGGTCTTGTCATATTACATATACGAATGAAAAAACCCACGACTTATTAAGGGGCGGTTTTGATCGTAGTCCTATGTTTAATGGATCAATTCAATCTATGGGCCCAAGGTATTGCCCTAGTATAGAAGATAAAATACACCGCTTCCAAGAACGTGATAGACACCAAATATTTGTAGAACCAGAAGGATGGAATACTATAGAAATTTATGTCAACGGATTTAGCACTTCTCTTCCGGAAGATGTTCAGTACGCTGCGCTTAAAACAATTCCTGGGTTTGAAAACGCAAAAATGTTTCGACCGGGTTATGCCATAGAGTATGATTACTTCCCTCCTACTCAGTTAAGTCATACGTTGGAAACAAAGTTGATTGATGGTTTGTATTTTGCTGGACAGATTAACGGAACGACGGGTTATGAAGAGGCTGCTTGCCAAGGACTAATGGCGGGAATTAATGCGGCGCTATCCGTACAAGAAAAAGAACCTTTGATATTAGGAAGAGGTGATGCGTATATTGGAGTGTTGATCGACGATTTAATTACTAAAGGAACGGAAGAGCCTTATCGAATGTTTACTTCTAGAGCGGAGTATAGAATTCTTTTGCGTCAGGACAATGCTGATTTTAGGTTAAGCCCTATTGCTTA
>SKHH01000147.1 GCA_007117055.1 Lishizhenia sp.
AAGGAACTGGGAAGTAGATTGAAGCTATTTTTTTTGTGTTGTTTATCTCTGATTTTTTAACCCATTGGAGACATGAAGGAGGGCTTAATGAACCTTAACTGCTTAATGGTTTTTACTTTTTTTCGTAACCATTCGAGAGTACACTACATTTTTTAGAACCATTGAGGCATGAAGGAAATGTGACCAAGATGGTTTGCTTAATAAAATGATGTTACATTGTTATGTCTGACTATGCCACTCAATTCAATAAAAAAAGACCAACAAATGTTAGCCTTCTTTATCCTGATTTTTTGAGGTTATTTAGGAATATATCTTTAATGTGTTTTCTTGTTCTATGATTCAAATGTACGGCATTCAAGGGTACGATTTGTAACCGTTTTATGAAACACTCATTTTGTTTCATGAAAGTACGTTTTTACTTTATGAAGTATTCATTTTGAGTTATCACATAAGACCTATTTCGAAGTGATAGGTGACGTAAAAACGAAAATAGAATAGTTTTTGAAGACATTTTCTACTCCTCCTTGCTTCTCGCTGTTTTGATTTCTTTAGGAATATGAAGTGTGCGTTGAGGAAATGGAATGTTGATGTTATGTTGTCTAAATAATCGATCAATCTCAAATCGGATTTCCGACTTGTGCAATTCTACCTGCCACGTTTGGTCTGCCCAAAATGAAAGTTGCATTTCTAAGGCATTATCTCCAAAATCAATCATTCTAACTAGGATAGGTTTTGTCTTTTTCACTTCCGGATGTGCTAAAGCAGCACGTTTTAAGAGTTCTCTTACAAGTTCTGTATCGGAACCATAAGCCACGCCTACGTTAATGTGAAAACGTGTCAAGTCTGAACCAAAACTCCAGTTTTCAACTTCGTTTTGAGTGAGCATGGAATTAGGAATGATTAATGTATTTCCATCTCTACTTTCAATTTTTGTAGTACGGACGTTTATTTTTAATACCCTTGCGACCATCGGTTCTGAAGAATTGGGGTTGTTCACTCGAATAATGTCTCCAACTTTAATGGTGCCTTCGAATAGTAATAATATTCCGGCCATCATGTCACGGAACATATCTTGTACCCCAAAACCAAAACCAACGAGTAAAGCAGCAGAACCAGCTAATAAAACACTAAGATTAAAACCTAAAGCTTGGAGTGAAAAAACAACGGCAAAAGTGTAAATGATGTATTTAGCCAATTGCACGTAAACAAACTTTGTTCCTTCGTCAAAATCAGGATTATCTTTAAATCGTTGTACGATATAAATTCTGAATATATTGATTAAGAATCGGCTAATGGTAAAAATAATGATAACAGCTAAAACATCTATAAAGCTTAAAGAAAAAGAACCTTCGTTATCTGGATTAGCAGCTATGATATCATAGCTCAGAAATTCACTAAGCGAAATAGCATCGTTTTCGAGACGAAAAGCCTGAAATGCAACAATGAATGAAAAGACATAAAGTAGTTGATTTAGAATTCGGAGTGTAGTTATCTTTGTTCCTTTAATTCTAAGGTTGGTGATGTTTAAATGTTTACGAACATATCGTTGGATTAAGTTGTGAATAATAATGGTGAAAACCACAACAATGATCCATGACACAACTACCCAGAATGAAGCGTTATAAGGGCCGATTTTAAAGTCAAGAAATAAATTCATCATCTTTTAAATTATTATTCTTCCTAATTGTTGAGCGAAAGTAGCTTTAATTTGTTGTAATTCGATTTGTTCTTTTAATAAATCCATTGTTTTTTCTTCATTATAATCTTCGTTTTTCGGATTTAAGGATTCTTGAATTTCTAATAATCTGCGCTGAATGAAAGCATTTTTAAAAGCATAAATAGATTCTTTGACAGCTTGAGGTAGTCTATGAATTTCCGCACTTGTGTCTATCTTGTGCTTTACAAGCCAACTGCTACTTAATTCATGTTTCGGTGTTAAATAGTGTGTGACAAACTGAACGATTTCTTGGTTTTCAAACCTTAAGAAATAGGTAGGGTCATACAGAATTTGCTCTTCTACACCTTGGTTAATATGTTTATAGATTTCTTCAAACAAAGGATGAGTGAAAACGAGTTCATCTTTGTTTATTTCATAAACTATTAGTTCTGCTACACTAATCTCTACAGTTTCCAGTTGATTTTTTTCGTTTTTTTGTTGAACATCAATTGCTCTAGAACCATATAGTACTAGAATACGAATCAAGTCAAGCTCCTGATCGTAAAAACTTCGTTTGACTTCTTTTTCTTCAGAGACTGTTTTTGGTCTTGGTTTTAGTGCTTCTATTAGCTGAGAATCTAAGTCTTGTGTCTCTTGAAAATTTTGTTGTGAAAGTTGTTTCCGTTTTAATTGGTTGATTTCATTGTGTAGTAACTCTTCTTTTATATCAAGGAGCTCGGCAGTAGAGTTAATATAAACGGATCGTGTAATAGCATCTGGAATTAAAGCAATAGAAGAAGCAATGTCTTTGATTAATCCTGCACGTTGAATGGGGTCATTTTGTGTATCCGCAAGAAGGATTTCTGTCTTAAATGAAACAAAATCCTTTTGTGCAGTATTGATGTATTCCTTTAATTCAGAAGAACCTATTTTTTTTGCAAATGAATCGGGATCTTCTCCATCAGGGAAAAGAACGACTTTTACATTCATTCCAGATTCTAAGATGAGGTCAATTCCTCTAAAGGAAGCTTTAATTCCGGCAGCATCACCGTCATACAAAATAGTTATGTTTTCGGTGTAGCGCTTAATTAATTTTATTTGGTCTTTCGTAAGGGCAGTGCCAGAACTTGCTACCACGTTTGTCACACCCGATTGTGAAAGACTGATAACATCCGTATAACCTTCTACCAAATAACAATTATCGTATTTGATTATATCACTTTTTGCAAAATAAATTCCATAGAGGATTTTACTCTTGTTGTAAATGATACTTTCTGGTGAATTAAAATACTTCGCAATTTTTTTGTTGTCTGTTTGTAAAGTTCTACCTCCGAATCCCAGTACTTTACCAGAGACACTATGAATAGGAAACATTACACGACCACTAAAAAAGTCGAAAGAACGATCTTCTTTTGTTTTGGTGAGCCCTAGTTTTTCTATATAAGATTTCTTAAATCCTTTTCTTAGCGCGGTTTCTGTAAATGAGACTTCATTTCTTGGACAATACCCTAATTGAAATTTCTCAATGATATCTTTTCTGAAACCACGTTCTAAAAAATAAGAGAGTCCTATAGCTTTACCCTCTTCGCCTTTATGCATTCGCTCAACGAAAAAATCTCGTGCATAATCATTGATAATACCGAGGCTTTCTCTTTCAGAAATTTCTTGTTGTTCTTCTGGAGTAAGGGGTTTTTCTTCTGGGATTTCAATGTTATAGCGTTTCGCTAACCATTTCAATGCTTCAGGATAGCTAAATTGCTCTTGTTCCATTAAGAAGGAAACTACAGTTCCTCCTTTTCCACTAGAAAAACATTTGAAAATCTGCTTAGCCGGACTCACCATAAAAGAGGGTGATTTTTCATCCGTAAAGGGGCTCAATCCTTTGAGATTAGACCCTGCTCTTTTAAGATTGACGTAATCACCAATAACTTCTTCAATTCGAGCTGTGCTCAGAATATCATCGATAATATGAGGTGGAATCATTGCCATGAATTAGTCCTCAGGATAACCAAAGTCTTCCGTTTTGATTAAGTCACCTTGTTCATTATAAAAACGCCATTCACCTACTCGCTCATCCATGATGTATTCACCTACGTAACGCACAGCACCACTTGGGTGTCGGACTACAATGTGACCGTCTTTCTTATCGTCGGTATATATAGTAATGGATAATTCGGTTCCGTCTTCTCCGTATAGTTTCCATATCCCTTGTCTTTTCTCATCCTCGTCTTGTCTTCCGCGTACTTTTATTTGTTTGTGACCAGGATACCATTCGGTATAAATTCCATCTTTTAGCTCTATTAATTCTCGTACTTTCTCTTCTTGTTTTTCCTGATTGTTTTCAGCTTTGTTGTTAGAGCAATTTATTAAAAATAAGCTAATTAAAATAAGAGATAGAAATCGCATAATATAACTTTTGATGTTTCCTCAAAGGTAATAACTTTCCCATGGATTAAAAAGGAAAATTTTTGAATTTACTTTTGTTCTAATGTTTGCCTTCTAATCATAACGATAAATCACTGGTCGGCTAGGAGCAGCATCGTTTTCAAATGGAGCGACTTGTAGATTTAACAAATACTCTCCATCGGGTACATGGTTCGGAACAAAAATAAGCTCTGTAATAGTTTTGTGCATTTGTGGCGCTTCAGGAACATTCCAAAACGCATGATGAAAAGCAAGTTCTCCGCCATCTTCTTCACGGTCTACACTTGGCAAATCAACCAACAAATGTTCAATGTTACATTGATTTAATCGTTCTATACAAGCAGTTTCCAAATAGGGTGGATTAGTAGAAGAATAATTTTTGGAAAGCTTTTCATCGGTATTGGGTAAGGTACGGATTATTAAAGCTTCAAATTTTTCATTTTCAGGTAGCTGTTGTTCTAACAATTTTTTTGTAATAATAAAATCCTTACTCCCGTTTATATCCCGTTCCTCTGGTTGAATGGTAATAACTTTCGCTGTGAAAAAGAATTTTTTCAACGCTTTATTTATGGAGTACACTTCTTTTGTGATGTGACCTAAACATTCTGTATGTGTTCCGTGACCATGTGGGTTAAAAAATATATTTCGAAAGTTTACAGCACCACCTTCTTGGACAGAACCAATCCATCCGTTTTCTCTAACAGGCTCAAATACTGGTGGTTTAACATACCATGCTCTTGGGTTTTGTTCCGTATTGGACAACGACATAGATAAGTCTAAACCTTCATTGAGGTCGATATTCTGAGTGGATGTATTTTTTGTTACTTTAATCATGGTAATGTATTCAAAAATGCTTGGTAACGTTCTTTATAATCATTTTCACCTTGACACCCTTGTTCTAAATGAACGGTGTAAAAATGTTCAATGCGATTTTCGGGACTTGGATGCGTGCTTAAAAATTCGGGCGATCTAGCACCGCCTAAGGCTTCTATTTTTTTGAAAAATTCTGCTCCACCTTTCGCATTGTATGAGGTTGGACAAAGATATAGAACAGAACCTGTATCAGCTTCAGTTTCATGATTTCTTGAAAAACGCAAGCCAATTAATGCACCTGTGATTTGTTTTAATGCTGCACGATCACCAGCCAAAACTTGTAACATTACTTGTACACCATACATTCTAGTCATTTGTCGCGTGGAGTGTCGATAATCTGCGTGCGCTATTTCATGAGCCAAAACACCGGCAAGTTGGTCTTCGGCATCTAAAAATTTCATTAGTCCTGTGTAAACATAAATATACCCGCCAGGTGTACAAAAAGCGTTTAAAGTTTCGTCATCGTGAATGATTCTCAAGCGCCATTGGAACTCGTCTTTATGGCTTACATTTCCAGCATCTAAAATCGCGTCCCGCATGGCGTAAAGAAATCGGTAAGCCTCGACATTAGATGCACTATCCAAAATAGGATAGGTTTGTGGTTGACTTTCAATTTCCGCAGCTACTTGAGCACCTAGTTGACGATCTTGCTCAATCGTAAATAAATTGAATCCTCCCCCTTTTTTGGAGCTGCCATCACAGGAAAAAAACAATATTCCTGTAAAGAATAATAGTGTAAAATAGATGTATTTATTCTTTTTCATTACCCGTAAAAGTAAATCGTTAATACTTGAATGATAAATCCTAAAAAGTAACCGTAAGCGATTTCTCTTAAATTATGTGCTTTGAGTATAAGACGTCCAGATAAAGTAATCGCACTGATTGAAATGATTAAGAAAATCGGCCATAAAAAAAATGTTTCCGCACTCATATAATAGCTAAACACAAAACCAAGTAAAGCTCCAAGTCCCATAGCGTGAAGGCTGATTTTTAATATTTTATTTACGAAATATGCGACAACACTGATGATAATTCCCCCTAAAGCCATTGCTTTAATACTGTTGGGTATGAAATTACTTTCGGTTTGTAGTATTAAGAATAAATATAATACCGATGAGTAAAAGATCATTATGGCGATTGGCTTCGGTCGTTCGTCTTGGTTTTCAAGTTCGAGTGAAGAAATGCTTTTGTTTGCTTTTAAAACTACAAGTGACAATCCTGGGGCGAAGACTATAAATACAAGGAATAAGGAAAGGAATAAAATTTTTATCGCTTCTGGATAATGGTACAAGGAGTCGGCTAAAAGAAATGACGAAGGTGTTGAGGGTAAATAAAACACAATTAACAGCGCATAAATGGGTGTAAATAACGGTAAAAACACCCAAGAAAATATCGAAGCTAATGTTTTCATTACAACTCTTTTCTTAATCGTGCTACTGGAATATGGAGCTGTTCTCTGTATTTTGCAATAGTTCTTCGAGCAATATTGTAACCTTTGGATTGGAGTAATTGGGCTAGCTTTTCATCCGTCAACGGTTTGCGTTTATTTTCGTTATCGATGGCATCGGACAGAATTTTCTTAACTTCCTTTGTAGAAACCTCTTCCCCTGATTCCGTGGATAATGATTCGGAAAAGAAATATTTCAAAGAAAACGTGCCATACGGCGTTTGAACATACTTAGAATTTGCCACACGCGAAATGGTAGAAATATCCAAGTTTACTATTTCTGCTATGTCTTTCAAGATCATTGGCTTTAATTTTGTTTCGTCTCCTGTTAAAAAATATTCTTTTTGATAGTTCATTATTGCAGTCATGGTGCTAAACAAGGTAATTTGTCGTTGACGAATAGCATCAATAAACCACTTAGCAGAGTCTAATTTTTGCTTGACAAATGTCATTGCTTCTTTGTCGGATTTATTCAGCTTCGCCCCCTCAGCATAGGAACGTAACATTTTTTCGTATCCTTTGCTCACTTTTAACTCAGGAGCATTTCTTCCGTTAAGAGACAATTCCAAAACACCATCATTTTCAGTGATTTGAAAGTCGGGAACTATTTGTTGTACCACCTTAGTGCTTTCCTTTAAGGATCCTGCAGGTTTTGGATTTAATCGTATAATTTCAGCAATAGCTTGCTTTAAGTCTTCTTCTGAAATTTCTAATTTATGCGTAATTTTAGAATAGTGTTTTTTTGTAAATTCCTCAAAATGATTTTCAAGAATTTTAAGAGCTGTGTATTTGGTTATATCGCCGTTTTGCTTTTTACGCATTTGAATCATAAGGCATTCGCGTAAATCTCTAGCGCCTACTCCAGGAGGATCTAAATCTTGAACTTGTTTTAAAATTTTTTCTAAGGAATCTTCAGAGGTTTGAATATTCTGAGAAAAAGCCAAATCATCAACAATTGCTTCAAGACTGCGTTCTAAATATCCAGCGTCATCTAGGTTCCCAATTAAGAATGTAGCGATATATGCTTCTTGTTCATTCAAATTTCTTAAGCTGAGTTGTTGCGCTAATCGTTCTTGGAAAGTTGTTCCTGAAGAGTAGGGAATGTCATGATTTTCATCGTCTTTTCCCTTGTTATTAATAGAGGTTTTATATGAAGGTTCATCATCTCCCAAATAATCTTCAATGTCAAATTCGCGTTCATCCGAATTCACATCGCTGTCGTCATACTCTTCTTGAGGGTAATCATCTTCAAACTCGTCCTTTCCTTCTTCTAAAGCAGGATTTTCTTCAATCTCTTGCTTGATGCGCTGATCTAGTTCTATGGTAGGAACTTGTAGCAACTTCATCAGTTGAATCTGTTGCGGTGAAAGCCGCTGATCCAGTTTTTGAGTTAAGGACTGCTTAAGTGCCATAATTTATCTTTTAATACTTTGCGAAAATTTCAACAATAGTAAAGATGCAATTTTTTTTCGAAAAACGGATGTCTTATCTTAAAATTCTGCATTTTGAGGTGTTCGTGGGAAAGGAATTACGTCACGAATATTAGTCATTCCTGTTGCGAACATAACCATTCGTTCAAATCCAAGCCCAAATCCAGCGTGAGGAACAGTGCCAAATTTTCGTGTGTCTAGGTACCACCAAATCTCCTCTTCTGGTATATTGAAATCCGCACATTTCTTTTTGAGAACATCTAATCGCTCTTCTCGTTGTGAACCTCCTACAATCTCACCAATTCCAGGGAATAATACGTCCATGGCAGCTACGGTTTTTCCATCGTCATTTTGACGCATATAGAATGCTTTAAATGATGCAGGGTAATCAGTAATAATTACTGGCTTTTGGAACTCTTTTTCCACTAAGTAACGTTCGTGTTCTGATTGTAAGTCAGTCCCCCATTCTACAGGGTAATTGAATTTTTTCTTTTTATAAGGCTTTGAGTTTTGTAAGATTTTTATCGCTTCGGTATAAGTGATGCGTTGAAAGTCGTTTTGTGCCACAAACTCGAGTCGTTCGATAAGCGATAATGGATTTCTGTCTTTTTCTGGTTTACTTTTTTGATCTTGTTGGTCTCTATCATTGAGGAAATTTAGATCCTCTCGGTAATTTTCTAGAATATATTTACAGATGTATTTTAAAAAATCTTCCGTCAAGTTCATATTGTCTTCTAAATCGTTGAAGGCAACTTCTGGTTCAACCATCCAGAATTCTGCTAAGTGACGAGATGTGTTCGAGTTTTCAGCTCGAAATGTTGGTCCAAATGTGTATACTTGTCCAAGTGCTAAAGCACCAAGCTCGGCCTCAAGCTGACCGGAAACGGTAAGATTTACTGGTTTTCCAAAAAAGTCTGAAGCGTAGTCAACGGCTCCATTTTCATCCGTTGGAATATTTGATAAATCAAAATTGGTGACATGAAACATTTCTCCTGCACCTTCGGCATCCGAACCTGTAATGATAGGAGTGTGTAAATTATAAAATCCTCGGTCGTTGAAGAATTTATGAATAGCAAAAGAAACTCCATGTCGAATTCTAAAAACCGCACCAAAAGTGTTTGTTCTGAATCTCAAGTGGGCTTGTTCGCGTAAAAATTCTAAACTGTGTTTTTTGGGTTGCATCACGGTGCGCTGAACATCGTCTGGATGAGCATCCCCCAATATAATGAGTTCTTCAACTTGTATTTCAACAGCTTGACCTTTTCCTTGAGAAGGGATTAACTTTCCTTTTGCATGAATAGCAGACCCCGTGGTTACTCTCTTTAAAAGATTTTCATCGAAATTTTCAAAATCTACAACAGCTTGAATGGAGGATAGACAAGAACCGTCATTTATTTGAATAAAACGATTACTTCTAAATGCGCGTACCCATCCTTTTACTTCCACTTGATGACCTGTTTGTTCTTCCTTCAACAGGTCCACTATTTTTGTCCGTGCCATAATTCAATTTTAGGATGACAAAAGTAGAAAAACAACACCATTTAATTACAAAATAGTTGCGATTTTAGGGGGTGAAATTATTTTGAGTTGTAAATAGGGGTTTCAACCAATGTTTTCGAATAACTTCACCCTACTATTAGTCCTGTACGGACTAAATACAACTTCGATTCCAAACCTGTAATTAACTCTCGTATATGCCAATGGAACCTACCCATTAAAAAATAGTAGAATCACTTTTTTACATTATGCCCTTTCGAGGGCTGACGTTTTTATTTGCTAATAATTAGTATTAACCTTACCCACTCAATGTATTTACACATTTTCTACAGATTGGTTTATCTGCATCAATTTGAGAGCAGCTTTTTTTAATTGTTCTTTTTCAATTGAATTAATGTCAAGTGTAGAAATTAAGTTAATCGTTTTGTTCTGAAAAATACAAGGAAAACTTAAAAAGCTGTGTTTGTTGATATGTAAGGCTGCGGCTAATTTATCATCGATGTGCACAGAAACGGGCAATTGAATGTCCTCTTTGCTTCCCCATGCATCGGCAATCACTATGGCACATTGAGCAACTCCATACTTTGTGGCTTCTTCTGTTTCTCTGATTTTCGAGGCGCTGGCAACAAGTTCTTTGGTTATTTCTTCTCGCTCTTCTTCTGATAAAAGTGTTTCAATGGAAACTCCATCAACCTTTCCTTGGCTATAAACGGGAATCATGGCATTTCCATGTTCTCCAATTACAGAAACTTCTATTTTATCCACTGGTACACTCAGTTTTTTTGATAAAATATAGTGCAAACGAAATTGATCCAGTGCGGTCCCAGTGCCGATGACATGTACTTGGTGATTATAGTATTCACTGATCCATTGTGCAATTAATTCAACGGGATTGGTAATGACAATAATTAGAGCGTTTGGAGAAAACGAAAAGTACTCAAAAACAATAGGAATGAGTTTTTTATTTTCTTGCACTACACTTAAACGATCTCCTCCTTTTTCGTTTCGAATGCCTGCGCAGTAAAAGATGATATCGGATGTGTTAGCTGCTTCGTAATTATTTAATTCAAATTCGCAGCAATTCATTACTGCGGCGTGAGCTAAGTCTAAAAACCGACCTTTTATCCAATCACTAGGATCAATAATATCTATTCGACAACCTGGGTGTTTTTCTATGAGGATAGCTGCAACGCTTGCTCCAGTTTCTCCCAATCCAATGATACAGAAATGGTTCATATTAATCCAATATTTCTAGTTTAGCAAATCGAAGGATTAATGTTTTTTGCCCAACCCTTGGAAAAAATACGGTAGCCTTTTGATTCGGAGATTTCCCTTCTAAGCTGGTCACTTTTCCTTTTCCAAAGCGCTCGTGCTGTACATTGTACCCAACTTTTAAGGATAGTTGTCCTATGTTTTCTTTTCCACTACTTGGAGTGCTATCGGATAATTTTTTTAACCCTGGTCGAGAAGTAGGCATTTTAAATCCTGTTTCTGCTCGACTCGTTACACGGTCGTAATCAGAAGGACGTTGATAGCTTTTTAACGATTTTCCTGCACCGGATGTTACTCTGTTTTCATGTTCTACAAAACTTTGATCAATTTCATCTATAAATCGGCTAGGTTCTGCTGTAATCAATTGACCGTAGCGATAACGGCTTGAAACATAAGACAAGCAACATGATTTTTCTGCTCTGGTTAAAGCAACGTAAAATAATCGTCTTTCTTCTTCCAATTCTGTTCGAGAGGATAATGAAAGCTGTGACGGAAATAAATTCTCTTCCAAACCAACGATAAACACATGAGGAAACTCAAGTCCTTTGGAAGCATGTATGGTCATTAATGTTATTTTGTTTTTATCCTCGTCTTTTTCTTGATCAGCATCTGT
>SKHH01000015.1 GCA_007117055.1 Lishizhenia sp.
CCCTCATTAACTTGATCTTGGATCGCATCTAAAAACGCTTTTAGCGCTCCTTTGCTTGGGTCCAATTGATTTCTGTTGTAACCAAAAAAGTGCTTCATTTCTAGAGGGTCGAACGATTTTATTTCGTCCATTTGTTCTACCAACTCCATTTTTTCAACATCAATGAGTATGTGTCTGTATATTTCATGATATTCATCTATGCAATTCGTATTAAATGTTTCAGTATGAAAAACTGTCTCTCCTTTGTTGTGGTGAAAAGTTAACTCATACGTTTTACAGGGTTTTAATGGTGCTAAAAATATTCCATCTGAAATTCTAGGGAAAAGTGTTAATGGAAATTTATCCTCACAATCCATACAAGTTAAGGTATAAGCAATATCTTCAGGAAGTTTTTCGTTATTTACTGTAGATATTTCTCCAATTAAAGCAGCTACTTTTTGAATACCTAAATGTGTGTTTTTGATTTCGTAAATTTCAATATGACCGTTGCTGTCAAAACGATTTGAACTGATATAACCTGTATTACCGTCAAATGTGGTTGTATAGTAAATGTCATCTCCAGTGGAATTTAAGGGTGCACCAAGATTTTTTGGAATGCTCCAATTACCCTCTTCATTTCTGTATGTTACGAAAACATCAAATCCTCCCATACTGTTCGGGTTGTTACTTGAAAAATAAAAGGTTTTATTATCAACAGCCATAAAGGGAGAGTCTTCATCGTACTCGGTATTTATGATGGACCCCATATTTTTTGGCTCCGACCACTCATTATTATCTAATAAATCAATGTAATATATATCTCTTCCTCCGAACCCTCCAGGCCTATCGGATGTAAAAAACCTTGTTTTTCCATCAGGCGTAACAGAAATATGAGGCTCCCAGTTTTCTGTGTTTACCCCCTTTGTTTCTAGTTTTTGAATAGCATTGAATTGGTTATTTGCGAAATCCGAATAATAGATATTTCCGATTCCATCATCGTCTTTATATACGTATATTCTTCGTTCATCGATACTTACACTAACAGTTGCCTCATTTCGATCAGGTAAACAAAACTCCATGACTTTAGATTTTGTCCAATTATTATCAAAATCTTTGTAGCTCACATAGATATCCTCAGCATATAAATTCGTTTCATATTCACGAAATGAAATATTTGAGGAGTCCTCTCGAAGTCTTCTCGAAGTATAATAGAGAGCGGAGCCATCTAATGAAACAACCGAAGCGTAATCTGGATAGGAAGAGTTGATTTCGTTTCCTAGGTTAACTAACTCAAAGCCATTGTTCGTGCCTAATAGTTTTCGGGCTACCTGACATTGTTGTAATCTTAATTTAGCATATTCAATGTTTTCAGATTTTTTATTAGCATGCTCAAGAAACAAATTGAAATAATTTTCTGCTTTATCGATGTCGTTACTGATATGATAAAATTTACCCAAATAATACAATGTTTCGTATGGAGCATTAGTTTCTTTTACGGAATTAATACTGTATTTTTTAGAAAGATTGTTTTCTGCTTGTAATAAGAAAGGCTCTGCTTTATTCGAATTCATAGGGGATTGAATCAAAGCAAGTCCCATACGATAATTGAAATTACTGTTTTCTGGATCTTTTTCAACTAACTTTTCGGCAATCAGTCCCGCTTGATAATAATTCCCTTCCATAATGAATACCGTGTTTTGGGTTATTAACTCTGAAAGAGTAGCGCTTTTCAAAAAGTCAACCATTTGATCATCTGTGAATTGCGCAGAAAGGTTTGAAGAAATAAAGAGTAATGAGGCTAGAATAAGTAATATGTTTGTAGTCATGAATTTAGTTTTAAACAAGCTTACTTTACGTAAACTTTCCTTTTTGGTTACATTTTTGATTTTATAAAAACGAATGTATTAACTTGAAGAAGTTACTTTCATCATTTATGAGTTGCTATTTTGAACTAAGCAGGTTGATTTAGCTAACTTGTTGTAAATGTTTTCAGAGAAATGAGTTTAATAATGAAAAATCTTAGTTAAAAACCAGAGGGGCATTTTATCACGATAAGGAAATTTATAGGCTTTATGAATTTAACAACTGATTAAACAGCAGGTTGTTAAGGTTTGAGCAGCTTGATTAACTCCAAATCGACTGGTTTTATTGGAGTTTATTGGTTGATTTTGTTGTTCAACTCTAAATTTTACACTATGATTCGACGATTTACTGCTTTGTACTTGATAGCGTTTTCGTTTTTAAGCTTTACCTCAATTTCACAAACAACTATTAATTTTACGACACTGGGATCACAAACTTGGACTGTTCCTGCTGGAGTAACGGAAATAACAGTTGAATGCTGGGGAGCTGGTGCAAGTGGAGGAGCCGCCGAAGAAGATTCGTGGGATCCTGGTGCCGGTGGCGGTGGCGGAGGGGGGGCTTACTCTCGTTCAGTAGTTTCAGTTTCTCCTTCACAAGATGTTAACATATACGTAGGTGTAGGAGGTGCACCAAATGCAGCTTACGATTTGTTCGGAAATGATGGGCAAAACTCTTCCCTGATAATTAGTGGAACGACTGTTTGTTTAGCAGAAGGAGGAAAAGCTGGAGAAGGAGGTTTTGGTACTAACGGAAATGGAGGTCAAGGTGGCCTTGCAGTAAACGGAATAGGTAATGATTTAAAATACAATGGAGGTGATGGTTCTAATGGGAGTTTAAGTCCTGCTCGAGGAGGAAGAGGTGGAGGAGGTTCCGGTCCAGCAGGCAACGCTATTGGTGATGTTGGAATATTCCCAGACGGTGGTAATGGAGGGTATGGTGGTGAAGATGCTGAAAACGGATATCCTGGTGCTGTAATTGGCGGTGGCGGTGGTGGTGCTGCTGAAGACTGGAGTTTATATTCAGTTGGTGGTGCTGGTGCTCGAGGAGAAGTACGAATAACATTTACAGTTCCACCGCCTTGCTCAGGAACTCCCTCCCCAGCAGTCATTACAGTAGATAACTCATCTCCTTTATGTAATTCGGGTACTCGTGAATTGTCTGCTTC
>SKHH01000298.1 GCA_007117055.1 Lishizhenia sp.
ATTAACATGGGGTCGGGTTTATTGGTTTTAATCCTTACAAAAACTCAAGTGATAGGACTTTTAAAAGCAATTGGAGCAACAAATTGGTCCATTCGAAAAATCTTTTTACACCAAGCCTTTTTCATTTTACTAAAGTCCATGATTTTAGGGAATGTTATTGGTTTATTGCTGTGTTGGTTACAACAAACCTTCCAAATCATACCGCTAAATCCGGAGGTGTATTATTTGAATACTGTTCCCATTGAAATTAATCTACTCCCCATTTTGGTGTTGAATATGGGTACTTTGATTTTTTGTCTTGGAGCGTTGATTATTCCATCCTATGTAATTACTAAAATCACTCCACAGAAAGCAATTCGTTTTCAGTAGCTTGAGGGCTTTTCACGTTTGGTTCTACTGTTATTTTAATGGTAACAACAAAAAAGAAAACATTATACAATAAGTTGTAAAAAATAAAAACCATTTAAATTAAGATACATTAAGGTGGGGCTTCATTTTTCTACATGCCTTGACCCGTTCAAAAAAAAGAAGTGTACGCTCAAATCGTTACGAAAAAAGTAAAAACCATTAAGGAATTAAGGTTCATTAAGGTGTAGCTCTTAATTTTTCTTCATGCCTGAATGGTTCAAAAAAAAGAAGTGTACGCTCAAATCGTTACGAAAAAAGTGAAAACCATTAAGGAATTAAGGTTCATTAAGGTGTGGTTCTTAATTTTTCTTCATGCCTGAATGGTTCAAAAAAAAGAAGTGTACGCTCAAATCGTTACGAAAAAAGTAAAAACCATTAAGGAATTAAGGTTCATTAAGGTGTAGCTCTTAATTTTTCTTCATGCCTCCTATGGTTCAAAATCAGTTGGTAAAATATTTGTATTCTAACACGGAATCTTGGCGGTTAAAAAAATATCTTTAAAAATACTTTTTCCATTAAACTCATGGTAGAACCTTACTTTCTTTTTTACATATTCCACCCATTCAACGCTAATCCTAACATCTGAACATACTTAAAAATGGACTTGATATTTCGTTAAATCATTAAACCCTTTCAAAGTTGGGTTTCACCTAAGTTAGTAAGCCAATATGCATTGAAAAAAATTGTTGTGGGTTTTGACGAATTGATTAATTTTGTCACTTCAAAAATCATTAGATAAACATGGAAATTCCTAAAACATACGAAGCTTCTAAGGCCGAAGAAAAATGGTATCAATATTGGTTGGAAAACAACTATTTTAAAAGTACGCCAGACGATCGTGAACCATATACTGTAGTTATCCCTCCTCCCAATGTTACAGGAGTGTTGCACATGGGGCACATGCTGAATAATACCATTCAAGATGTTTTAGTGAGACGTGCACGTATGCAAGGGAAAAATGCATGTTGGGTGCCTGGTACAGACCATGCATCAATTGCCACAGAAGCTAAAGTGGTAAATAAACTGAGAGCCGAAGGTATCAAGAAATCTGACTTGACGCGAGATGAGTTTATGAAGCATGCTTGGGAATGGAAAGAAAAGCACGGAGGGATTATTTTGGACCAGTTAAAAAAGCTTGGTGCTTCTTGTGACTGGGATAGAACTCATTTCACTATGGATAAAGAGTATTCTGAATCCGTAGAACAAATTTTTATTGATTTATACAATAAAGGAAAAATTTACCGTGGAGCAAGAATGATTAATTGGGATCCTGCTGCACAAACTGCTTTATCGGATGAAGAAGTTATTCACAAAGAAGTGAATTCCAAACTGTACCATGTTCGCTACAAAATTGCTGGGTCAGAAGATGAGTGGATCACGATAGCGACCACTCGACCTGAAACAATTTTAGGAGATAGTGCAATTTGTGTAAATCCAAACGATGCTCGTTATTTAAAGCTACATGGAAAGCATGCTATAGTTCCTATTGCGAATCGCACGATTCCAATCATTCTCGATGATTATGTAGACATGGACTTCGGTACGGGTTGTTTAAAAATCACACCTGCACACGATGTAAATGACTATGAAATAGGAAATAAACACGATTTAGAAACAATTTCTATCTTTCATGCCGATGGACGTTTGAATGAACACGGGTTACATTTTGAAAACAAAGATCGTTTTGAAGTTAGAGATTTGATTTCCAAAGAACTGGACGAAAAAGGATATTTAATCAAAGTAGAAGATCATATCAATAAAATCGGATATTCTGAAAGAACGGATGTAGTAATTGAACCACGCTTATCCCTACAATGGTTTGTGGACATGAAAGCGCTTTCAAAACCAGCATTAGATGTGGTTATGTCGGGAGAAATTAAGTTTCACCCAGACAATATGAAAAACACCTACCGACACTGGATGGAAAACATCAAAGACTGGTGTATTTCACGCCAATTATGGTGGGGGCATCGCATTCCTGCTTGGTACTTTGGTGATGGTGCTGATGATTTTGTTGTAGCAAAAACCAAAGAGAGAGCCCTTAAATTAGCAGCAGAAAAAGCGGGAAGAAAAATACAAGATAATGAACTTCGTCAGGACGAAGATGTAATGGATACATGGTTTTCTAGCTGGTTATGGCCTATTTCCGTTTTTAATGGAATTACACAGCCAAACAATGAAGAAATCAATTACTACTATCCAACGAATGATTTAGTTACAGCACCAGAAATCATGTTTTTCTGGGTGGCTAGAATGATTATTGCAGGGCAAGAGTACATGGATGAAATTCCTTTTAAAAATGTGTATTACACAGGAATTGTTCGCGACAAATTGGGACGTAAAATGTCTAAATCATTGGGGAATTCTCCCGATCCTTTGGAGCTCATCAAAAAGTATGGCGCAGATGGAGTACGCGTTGGAATGTTGCTCTCCTCCCCTGCTGGAAACGATTTACCATTTGATTCAAGTCAATGTGAGCAAGGAAGAAACTTTACGAATAAGATTTGGAATGCCTTTCGATTAATTTCTTCTTGGGAAGAAAAGGATATTCCGCAACCAAAAGCAGCAACATTAGCTATAGAATGGTTTGAACA
>SKHH01000205.1 GCA_007117055.1 Lishizhenia sp.
ATGGCTATTGCCCATCGTTTTTTTAAAAAGTCGATACTTCCTGCTTTTGACTTTACTGTTTTAGTGAGTACAATGTTACTTTACACCAACATCTGGGAGAAGGAGCATATTTCTTTTCCATACGAGGTGCTACTTTATGCCGTGCCATCTTATGTTCTAATTTGGATGATTAATATAGTATATGCTGGCGGTTATGATAAACCAATAAAAATGATTCACTTCTTAAAAGGAACAGCCTTGGGAACATTAATCATTTTATCCATCTACGCGTTATTACCAAAGGACGTTCAATTTTCACGTCTATATATTTTATTAGGAGCCGGCACCGTTTTCCTGTATTATGTTCTAAGTCGGTTTGTATTCAGTTTTATTTGGAAAGACAAATTTGACTTAAAAGGAGTAAGAAACAAAGTCTATGGGATCGTTGGAAGTGAAGAAGAAACGAATCGCGTTATAGACATTTTGAAAACTAGTGCTAATAACATCCAAAAAATCCATCGTATTTCTCCATCAGAAGAAAAACATCAAGGAGAAAGTGGTACCGTTTCTCAATTAGATCAGATTGTACATATACATAAAATAGATGAAGTCATTTTTTGTGCAAAAGATAATAGTGCAGAAAGAATCATTCGTTGGATGTCCAAAATTGCCTCTGATGAATTGGAGTTTAAAATTGCTCAGCCCAATAGTTTGTATTTAATTGGATCAAATTCTGTCGATACCTCAGGGGATGTATACTTGTTAGAAATTGATCGAATAACAGAAACACACCACAAAAGAAATAAAAGGAGTTTAGATCTTGTATTAAGTTTTATGATTTTACTCCTCTCCCCTCTTTTAATTTGGATGTATAATAATAAAAAAATATTTCTTAAAAACTGCTGGAATATACTCACAGGCAATTTGTCCTTTGTTGGTTATGCTATTTCATCCGAGTACAAAGAAAGAAAACTACCATCCATAAAAAAAGGCGTATTAAGTCCTTTATCATCAAGCAATAGAGAAGAAGTTGAAAATGTATATAAACAGAATATTTTGTATGCTAGAAACTACACAATTTGGAAAGATTTAAAGGTAATTGCCGAAAAATGGAGAATGCTAGACCAATAATAATCAACACAAGTACTTCGATTAGGAATTATCCATTCGTAAAAAAATAAGCAGTAAAACAATCTAAAGACATCTAAAAATCATTTTTTTCAATTAATTTTGCATAACTTTTTGAAAGGAGTTACGTAGTAAGAATTAATTAAAAATATTTATAGAATGTCACAAGTTGAAATTCGCCTTCCAAAAATGGGAGAAAGTGTAACGGAAGCAACAATTACAAACTGGTTAAAAAACGTTGGTGATACCGTAGAGTTAGACGAACCTCTAGTTGAAGTAGCAACTGACAAAGTCGACAACGAACTTCCATCAGAAGCAGAGGGCGTACTTGTAAAGATATTATTTGAAAAGGATCAAGTAGCACAAGTAGGAGATGTTATTGCAATCATTTCTGCCGATGGATCAGCACCAGCTGATACTCCAACTGGTACAACCGAAAGTCAACCAAAAGAAGTACAAGCTGTAGAAGAGACCGTTTCTGCTGCAGTAACTGCTGCTTCCGCTACTGCAAATGCGGTGGGTATTGATAAAACTGGTCCAAGCGGAAAGTTCTATTCTCCTCTAGTACGAAGCATCGCCTCCAAAGAACATATTTCTATGTCCGAATTGGAAACAATTTCTGGTTCTGGTCAAAATGGAAGAGTCACAAAAAAAGACATATTAGCTTACGTTGAAAATAAAGCGGCAGGAAAAGTTTCAACAGCTGTCCCAGCAGCAGCTACTCCAAGTCCTGTGGAAGAATCTTCTCGAGCGCCAAAACAACAAACCATTAAAACTCCGACGATTCCATCCATGCCCGGTGATGAAATTATAGAGATGGATAGAATGCGTAAAATGATATCCGAGCACATGGTAATGTCTAAGCACACTAGCCCTCACGTAACTTCATTTGTTGAAGCTGATGTTACAAACATTTGGAATTGGAGAAATAAAATTAAAGGAGAATTTAAAAAACGAGAAGGAGAAAACTTCACATTTACTCCAATATTTGTTGAAGCCGTAGCGAAAGCAATTAAGGATTTTCCCAATATTAATATTTCAGTTGACGGCAACAGTATCATCAAACGAAAGGATATTAATATCGGAATGGCAACTGCGCTCCCATCAGGCAACTTGATTGTTCCCGTTATCAAAAAGGCAGACCAATTGAATTTAATTGGATTAGCTAAAAAAGTCAATGAATTGGCTAATAATGCGAGGATAAATAAATTATCCTCAGACGACATACAAGGTGGTACGTATACCATAACTAATGTCGGAACATTTGGAAATGTGATGGGAACTCCAATTATTAACCAACCACAAGTTGCGATTTTAGCGCTTGGAGCGATTAGAAAAGTCCCTGCAGTTATTGAAACACCAGATGGAGACTTTATTGGAATACGATACAAAATGTTCTTATCTCACTCATACGACCATCGAGTTGTGGACGGTGCGCTAGGCGGAATGTTCGTTAAAAGAGTAGCAGAATATTTGGAAGCATTTGATACTGAGACAAAAATTTAATCGTATTTTTAGCAATTTTTATCAAAAACTATTTTATATTCGCCGATAATGTTTAATTTTAAAGCATGAAAAAATTAATTTTACTAACAACCTTAACAATATTGTCCGCTTTTTCTAGTCTCGGACAGTATTCCGATGAAGAACTGGAAATGTTTTTTGAAGTTGCTTCAAGAAAAGATTTAATTAACGCTAATACCGCTATGATTAAAGAAGGCTCTCTTTATCATTCCATTTTAGTTATTGATAAACTATTGGAAATGGAACCTGATAATGCCAATTTCAATTATCGTAAAGGTATTGCTTTGTTTAGGTCTTCCGAAGACTTTAGAGTTGCTATTCCTTTTTTTGAAAAAGCAGAAGGGGCAGCTTCAGCAGACTA
>SKHH01000259.1 GCA_007117055.1 Lishizhenia sp.
ATTCAAGGTCCAACAGGAGAGGCTTTCTGGGATTTAATTGGCGATATATGTGACCCATCTTATGAGTTTTCTACGGATTCACTAAATAATGTATTCACTGTTGTTTGGGATCTTGGAGACGGAACAATTATTGAAGATACGAATACTTTTGTGCATGAATATGGTGAGCCAGGAATTTACAATGTAACAGCTACTTTGGTTGATGAAAATGATTGTAATTTAATAGTGTTAGAAGAAACCATTAATGCTTCTGGAGCTACGCCGAATGCATCATTTACCATAAATCCACCTTATGCAGATCCGAATGAGGAAGTAGTTATTACCGATAACTCTACATCGGGAGAAACAGGTGTTCCCATTACGACTTGGGCTTGGCAGACAGGAATAGATCAATTTACGAATAACGATGGGACTCCATTTACCTATTCTTGGCCCGAAGCTGGAGTATATATCGTTTTCTTAACAGTTGTTGATCAAAACGGATGTATTGATACTACTTCGGTAGAAATATTAATTCAACCAGAAGTTATTGTACCAAACGTATTTACAGCGAATAATGATGGTGTGAATGATATCTTCCAGTTGATCAATGATGCTTACAGAGAATTTGATTTGGTGATTGTAAATCGTTGGGGGAATGTAGTGAGTGAAGGGAAATCGTTGACTGGAACTTATCTTTGGGACGGAAGAAATGTAGATGGTACAGAATGCACAGAGGGAGTTTACTTTTATAAAATAGACGGCACACTCTTTAATGGAGAATTTTTTCAAGCACATGGATTCGTGACCTTGGTTCGTGACTGACGGCTTAGTAATCACTTTCTCTCCACATAAAATAATTCCTCATTCATCTCAACAGGTCTATTTCTTAAAGATTTAAAAGGTAATTTCTTCCATCCTGTATCCAATGATACGCGAATGTTCTTATTTTTAAAAATGAGTTCAATGGGCATTTCAAAGCCAGGATGAACATCTACCCATCTTGCTGAGTAACCCAGTCCAGAACGTTTAATTTCAATGCGTGGTGGGTGCAGTTCAGTTAAATAATGATAGAAAATAGTTGGAAGCATTAATTCTGGAAAAGCGGTTTCAAAAAAATCGATTACCTCAACCGTATTGGTGATTTTATGTTTGAAAGTTTCTGTGAAGTCCAATAACGTTTTCCACCAAAGTTCATCGTCATTGATAACGTTTCTTATCGTACCGAGCATATTTGCTCCCTTGTAATAAATATCTCCCGAACCAGTATGATTGACATCATAGCTTCCTAGCATTGGTCTGTCATTTTTGATGTGTTGTCGTAAACCATTGAGATAGGTTTGCCCTGCTTTTTTCCCTTTTGTACATTCTACGTAAATGGCTTCTGTATAAGTGGTGAAACTTTCGTGAATCCATAAATCCGCAATGTCTCCAGCCGAAATACTGTTCCCAAACCATTCGTGGCCACTTTCATGTACAATAATGAAGTCCCAATGGAGTCCAAATCCTGAACTCGATAAATCAGTTCCCAAATAACCTTGTTTGTAATTATTACCATAGGCAATGGCGCTTTGATGTTCCATCCCTAAATAGGGTGTTTCAATTAATTTGTAACCGTCTTTTGGAAAAGGATAATACCCTAACTTTTCATGAAAACAAGCTAACATTGAAGGTACTTGTTCAAAATGTTTTTTCGCTCGTTCTAGATTATCGCGTAATACGTAATAATCTAAGCTGAGGTGTTGAAAAGTATCTGAAAAGTGAACATAATCGCCTATATTCAGCGTAATGTTGTAATTGTTGATGGGTGAATTTACGCGCCAATGCCATTCTATTTGGTCTTCACCAATAGTTTGCTTACCTATGAAGCGACCATTTGATACATTCATTAAATGTTTCGGGGTACTAATACGGATATCAGCTCCTAAGTTAGGTTCGTCAGATAAATGGTCCTTGTTGGGATACCATAAACTAGCACCATCTCCTTGTACAGCTACACCAATCCAATCGTTGTCATTGTTATCTTTACTAAAAACAAAACCCCCATCCCAAGGTGCATTTTTAGCTACAATGGGATGTCCTTTATAAAAGACGTTTATTTTCGCTGTGTCACCGATGAGTATTTTGTCACAAAAATCAATAAATACGGCATCATATATTCGTTCAAAATTCACCGTATTTTCTTCATAAATGATAGAGTCGATCATCAGGTTTTCAAATAAATCAAGTTGGAGTCGGTTAAAATCTTCAACCGCTTTAAAGGTGATGATATTATTTCCTATAATGAATTTTTCAGATGGAAAAACAGAAACCGAAAGGTCGTAATGAAGCACATCATAGCAAGTTCTTTCTGGACGAAGCCCACCTCTTAAGCTGTCTTTTAGTGTAAAATTGTTTTTGTCAACAAGAAGCTGTCCAAGCGAACTCAGAGAGAAAAGAATTGTCAAGAAACCTAAAAGTATAACTTGTTGCATTTGTTTTTGATTCAAAAATACGAACAAATTATAAAAGGGGTTAGTCGTCCAATATTTGTTTAATTGTACAAGTGATTAAAATATGATTAATGATGATTCTTGTCTTTTACACTTAGTTGTTTTCCCAACTACCAGCCTTACTATAATATTCCTCTGTACCTCGTTTGTTTTTTAGCAGTATGCCCACAGAAACATTTACATGCTCTACAACAGGATGACTAAGTTCACCTTCAAAAGGAGCAAGTAAGGATATAGGAGTGCCATTTGAATAAGTGACCAGAACTTGCGTTTTTTTGGCTTGAATTTGAATTTTTTTAGTCTGAGAACAAATGGCTAGTTTCGAATTTCTAGGGTGAAAGATATACGTTTCCTTTTCGGTTTTTAAATACCCCATAAATTGCTGATTGGGAATCCCCATAAAACGAGGGGTACCTTGCGCAATAAAAAAGCTTGTTTTATTACAGTTGAATGAATGAGCATGAAGCCAATAATATTCATCTGGAAAAGTGTTTCCCCAACTGGTTTCTAAATAGTGGTG